>SKKJ01000173.1 GCA_007121575.1 Natronomonas sp. | reverse complement strand
GATACGATCACCAGCGGCCTCGAAGGACCGTGGACCGAATCGCCGATCGAGTGGAACCACGACTTCCTCGATAACCTGTTCAGCTACGAGTGGGAGTTGGACGAGAGCCCCGGCGGCGCACACCAGTGGACCCCAGTGAACGAAGAAGCCAAAGATTCCGCACCGGACGCGCACGATCCCTCGAAGAAGGTCACCCCGATGATGCTGACCACGGACCTCGCCCTCAGGGAGGATCCGGACTATCGGGAGATCGCAAAACGCTTCCACGAGAACCCCGAGGAACTCGAAGAGGCCTTCGCGAAAGCCTGGTACAAGCTCATTCACCGCGATCTGGGCCCCTCGGAGCGGTTCCTCGGTCCCGAGGTTCCCGAAGAAGAATTCATCTGGCAAGACCCCATCCCCGATGTCGACCACGAGCTCATCGGCGACGAGGAGGTCGCCGAGCTCAAAGCGGAGATTCTTGAATCAGATCTCTCCGTCTCCGAGCTGGTCAAGACCGCTTGGGCGTCGGCATCGACGTACCGGGACAGCGACAAACGCGGTGGCGTGAACGGTGCCCGCATCCGCCTTGAGCCTCAAAGAAGCTGGGAGATCAACGAATCGGAGAAGCTAGACGTTGCACTCGCGACCCTCGAAGAGATCCAAGCGGACTTCAACAGCTCGCGATCCGATGACGTGCGAGTCTCACTCGCGGATCTCATCGTTCTCGGCGGCTCCGCTGCCGTCGAGAAAGCAGCGGCTGACGCCGGCTACGACGTGACGGTGCCGTTCGAACCGGGTCGCGCCGACGCCACACAGGAACAGACCGATGTCGAGTCCTTCGAGTGGCTCGAGCCGGACGCCGACGGGTTCCGAAACTACTACACCGAGGGCGATATGATGGACCGATCGGCGGAGGAGTTGCTGGTCGACAAGGCGGACCTTCTGACGCTTTCGGCCGCCGAGATGACGGCTTTAGTCGGCGGCATGCGCGCACTGAACGCGAACTACCAAGACTCCGATCTCGGTGTCTTCACCGACGAACCGGAGACGCTGAACAACGACTTCTTCGAGGTTCTACTCGACATGAAATACGAGTGGGAAGCGGCCTCGGAAGACGGAGAGGTCTTCGAGCTCCGCGACCGCGAAACGGGCGAAACCGAGTTTACGGGCAGCCGCGTCGATCTCGTCTTCGGATCGAACTCCCGGCTTCGCGCCATCACGGAAGTCTACGGCGCCGAGGACGGCGAAGAGCAGTTCGTACGGGACTTCGTGGACACGTGGAGCAAAGTGATGAAGCTCGACCGATTCGATCTGGAGTGATCGACGGCGGAGACACCCTTGAGAGGGACCACACCCTCTAGGGTGTGACTGCGGACCCGATCTACGCTCACAGCGAGCACAACGGATCACTTTTATACCGCCATATTGTGCAACCGCATGCGTCATAATCGATGGAGTTATTGAACCGAATCGGACGACGGGTTGTCGATTTTCTCTCTCGCGTTGGCGTGATTGAACGGCACCGATTCAAGCCAACGGTCGATCTCGCGTGGCCGCGGGTGGTGACGGGAATCGCCCGACGCTCGAAGCAGACGGCCGATATCGCCATGGTAGGCTGGGTACTCGGCCCGCCCGGGATCGCCGGCTTGGCGTTCGCGTACGCGTACTGGCAGATCGGTAACCAACTCTCGTTGGGATTGTCGGGGGGAACGATCAGCCTGGTATCGCAAAACTACGGCGGTGATGAACAGGCCCGTGCGGAGTTGGCGATCAAAATGAGCGTGTGGATCGCGATCGCATTGTCCCTTCCGATGATGGCAGTGTTCTATTGGTTCTCGGCGGACCTCATTCGTCTCTTGGGGGCGGCTCCCGAAACGGTTACCCACGGCGGGATATATCTGCAGATCGTCGCGGTCGCGTTGGTGTTCGAGTACCTGAACAAGATCGGAAGTCGAGCGTTCGCAGGAATCGGAGACACGTTCACGCCGATGATGATCCGGGGCGGTGGAGCGGTCATAAACATTCTCTTGAATGCGGTGTTCATCCTCGGGTTGGGGCTGGGCGCTGCCGGAGCCGCGCTGGGAACGGTCATCGCGACGATACTGATCACGGTGGGACTCGCATGGGGGTTTTTCGGTCGGCAATATCCGATCGGGATGACGCCGCCGGTGCAGTTCAGACTCCGTGGACCACACTGGGAGACGGAGCTCGGTCGTCAGCTCTTCGTGATCTCTATACCGCTGATCCTCCGTCGGCTCGCAACGTCAATCGTCGTTTTCCCGCTGTTGGCTATCGCAGCCGTCTTCGGAACAGTCGTGGTCGCCGCGCTTGAAGTCAGCCGGCAAGTTCGCGGCCTGATGAACAGCCTGAACTGGGGGTTTTCGATCGCATCGAGCACGCTCGTTGGGCAGGAGCTCGGACAAGGGAACGAAACCGAGGCCGAGGCATACGGCTGGGATATCATTCGGCTGGCACTCCTGTCATATCTCGTTCTCGCGGCGCTGGTTGTTCTCCTCGCGGAGCCGATCGCGAGCGTGTTCGTTACAGAGCCGGCTGCCCTCAAACTCGCCACCGTGTTCGTCACCGTCGGTGCCGTCAGCGCGATCGGGCTAGGGATCGACGGTTCAGCGAACGGTGCGCTCCGCGGCGGTGGTGACACGCGGTGGCCGTTCTACGGTCGGGTGATCGGGCTGTACGTCTTCGCCGTTCCGCTCGCGTACGCGGGTGTAATAACCCCGCTCGGTGTCGTGGGACTCTATCTCGCGTTGCTCGCGGAAACGTTCGTTCCCGGCGTTATCAACCTGTATCGATTTCGAACGAATCGATGGAAGGCCATCAGCCGGCAGTTTCGACCGAAGCGTGCGGACTAAATTGTAGATAAAAAGAGCGACGTATTTACTGATAGTCCACTTCGCCTTCGCCTTCGCCGACCCACGCCTCTCGATCCGGTTCCCGGGCCGCAAGCGGATCGATGTCTTTGTACCACGGGACGTTCTTCAACTGCTCTTTGTTATAGGCCAGTTCGTCTTTCGTATCACCAGTGAACTCGAAGTTCTGCGTCAACAGGATCGCATCGACGGGACAGACCTCCTCACAGAGCCGGCAGTAGATACACTGGCCGATATGGAGGTTGTACTGCTCGCCGTTGCGCTTGTCGTCGGTGACGATCTGGATCGTGTCGTTCGGACAGACCTTCTCACACTGGCGACACCAGATGCAACGCTCCTGTGAGAACTTGTGGACGCCGCGGAACCGAGGGGAGATATCCGGCGTCTCCTCGGGATACTGCACGGTGAATTTCTCGCCGTCCAAGGCGTGTTTCATAGTCGTTGCCATCGATTTTAACATTCCAATCATTAGGCGATCACTCCGACGATAACGGCGGTTAACACGAGGTTCGCAAACGCGAGGATCAACATCCCCTTCCAGCCCACCTCGATGAGCTGATCAATTCTGAGCCGCGGCAGCGCGGATCGGGCCCACTGGGTGAACAGATAGACGGCCCAGATCTTCACGAGGAACCACAACAAGCCGAGGCTTTCCGGACCCGGCCCGGCGGGGCCACCCAGGAAGATCGTCGCGATGATCGCGCCGCCGAGGAAGATGTGCAAGAACTCACCGAGGTAAATGAGGACGAAATACACGCTCGAGTACTCGGTCTGGTATCCGGCGACGATCTCGGTCGGCGCTTCGGGGATATCGAACGGGTTGCGGCCGATTTCCATCAGGTTCGCGATGATGAACAACACGAACGCGAAGGGGTTGACGAACGCGTACCACGTCGGGATCGTGACGACGCCGAGATCAACGAGCGGTTCGGCTTGGGCGGCGACGATCTCGCTCATCTGGAGCGAGCCGGCGAACAGCACGACCGAGGCGGCGATCAACACCAGTGGTATCTCGTATGCGAGGTTCTGTGCGACGGCCCGAAGCCCGCCGAGCATCGAGTATTTATTGTTCGACGCATAGCCGGCCATCACGAGCCCGATCGAGGCGATCGAGGCGACGGCGAACACGTATACGAGCCCGACCTCCGGATCGGCGAGGTGAATCCCGCTTCCCATCGGGATGACCGCGAAGCCCAGCAGTGCCGAGAAAGCGAGCACGACCGGGGCGAGGTCCCACGCCGGGCGGTCGACGCCTTCCGGCACGATGAGCTCTTTCGAGAGCAATCGGACCGCGTCGGCGACGATGATGAACAGACCGAACGGTCCGAGTCGGTTGACTGCGTATCGATCGGTGAACGCGGCCGTCACCTTTCGTTTCGCCCACGGACCGGCGACGGCTGTCATCGTCATCATCAACGTCCCCACGATCGCGGCACCGACGAGTGCGGCGATCGCCGTTCCGAGCGGACCCGAACCGAAGGGGAGGAGTTCGACGAGCCGTTCGGGAAGCGGTGCGCCCTGTAGCATTATCGATCGACCTCCCCGAGGACGATATCGAGGCTGCCGAGCGAGGCAATCAGATCAGGAATATACTCGCCCTCGGTCATTTCGCGCAGCGTGTGAAGGTTGCAAAAGCACGGGCTCCGGATTTTGAATCGTGCGGGCTTGTCCGTCCCGTCCGAGCGTATATAGATACCCAACTCACCTTTTGCGGCCTCGACGCCGCGATATACTTCGGTGTCGGCATCGGGTTTGAGGGTTCGGGGAACGTTCGATTGGATCTCGCGTTCGTCTTCCGGCCAGTCTTCGAGCAGTTCGACGCACTGTTCGATGATCTTCGCGGACTCTTCGACTTCCTGCATTCGAACGAGGACGCGGCTGTAGTTGTCACAGCCGTCTTCGGTAATAACGTCCCAATCGAGTTCCTCGTAGTAGCCGTACGGATCGTCGCGTCGGAGATCGAGATCGATGCCGGAGCCGCGGGCGACCGGACCGGTCGCGCCGTACTGTTTCGCGACCTTCGGCGGAAGTTCACCGGTGTTGACACACCGGACCTGGAAGATCTCGTTCGAGGTGATGAGATTGTGATACTCTTTGGTCTTTTCGGGGAGCCCATCGAGGAAGTCTCGAACCTGTTCGAAAAACTCCGCTCGCGGTTCGGGGATGTCCCACGCGACGCCGCCGAGCCGGAGGTAATTAAACATGAGCCGCTGACCGGTCAGTTCTTCTAAGATGTCTTGGACGACCTCTCGGTCGCGGAACGCGTACTGGAACACGGCGGTGAAATCGCCGAACACGTCGAGCGCGAAGGTCCCCAACGCGAGCATGTGGCTCGCGATCCGACACAGCTCGGCGGACATCGTTCGGATGACCTGTGCGTACTCCGGAACCTCGATGTCGGCCAAATCCTCGGCCGCGCGAGCGTAGGCCCATTCGTTCAAAATACCAGCCGAAACGTAATCCCAGCGATCGGGATACGGCATGATCTGATGTCGGTACGTTCCCTGCTGGCACATCTGCTCCTCACAGCGATGTAGGTAGCCGATATCGGGTTCGACATGGGCGATCTGCTCGCCGTCGAGGACAGCCTTCACGTGAAGAACGCCGTGAGTCGCTGGGTGATGCGGACCGAAGTTCAAGAACATCGTATCCGATTTCGCACCCTCACCGCGTGTGTCGGGCTGGAGCGGGTTCGCGTGTTTTCGGAACGGAACGACCTGCGGTTTCTCCGGGTTGTAGTCGTTCGCGAGCGGGTGTCCCTGCCACGTTTCGGGCAGTAAGATGCGCCGAAGATCGGGATGTCCGTCGTAGTTGATGCCGATCAGATCGTAGGCTTCCCGCTCGTGCCAATCGGCGGTTCGATACACCGGTTCACCGGTTTGACTGATCGGTTCATCGATCGGGGTCGGAACGACGATCCCGACTTCCTGTGTCGGATCGTCGTACTTTTTCAGGTGATAGATCGATTCGTATCGATCCTCGTACTGTTGAGCGGTGACACACGAGAGATAATCGAATCCGGCTTCATCACGGAGCGCGAACAGCGCGTTCTGGACCTCGTCGGGGCGAACGACAAATGCGGGTGCGTTAACGTGCTCTTCGCGACCGATAACGGTCTCACCCAGCAACGCTTCGAGTTCGTCGTGATCGACCGTGCCATCCGGAGTTTCGCCGACGTCGAGCGGTTTCGGTTCGTGCAAGCTCATGGCGAATCAGCCCAGTTATATCGCATCACGAGATCGTTTTCATCGATCTCATCGGCCAGATGCTGAACGAGTTCGTCCGGTTCGAGATCACCGAACTGCTCGAGTTCGTACGGTTTGACCGTAACCGGGGACGTTTCGCCGTTCTGGACGCGCTCTTGGAGTTTGGCGATTCCGTATATAAGCGCCTCCGGCCGCGGTGGACACCCCGGAACGTGAATATCGACCGGGATGACCTCTTCTGCGCCCTTGATGACGTTATATCCCTCCTGAAACGGGCCGCCGGAGATAGTACACGAACCCATGCCGACGACGAACTTCGGTTCGGGCATCTGATCGTAAACGCGTTTCATCCGTGGGGCGAACTTCGAGACGATCGTTCCGGGGACGATGATCACGTCGGCCTGCCGCGGCGAGGCGCGGGGAACACCCGCACCGAAGCGATCGAGATCGTGTTTGATCGCGTAGGTTTGGATCATCTCGATGCTGCAGCAGGCGATTCCGAACTGCAGCATGAACATCGAATTGCCCCGCACCCAGTTCATGAACTGGTCGAATTTCGTGAGAATGAACGGCGTCGAACCGAACGCCTCACGGAGCTTCGAGTTGAACCGGCTGTCGACGCCGTCACCCATCCGAGCTTCCTGCGTCGAAACTGTATCGTGAAGTTGGTCGCTACTCATAGTTCAGATTTGATCTCCGCACGCTCGCTTTTGACCCAGCGAACGGCACCGTTGCGCCACGCCCATCCGAGTCCGATAAGGAGAATCGCGAGGAAGACGAGCATCGGACCCAGTACCGGCGCGAGACCGAACTCGGCGACCGCGTCGCTGTATATCAGTGCCCACGGAAAGATGAGCACCGTTTCGATGTCGAAGACGACGAAAAGCAGCGCGACCATATAGTACTGGATGTTGAAACGAATGCGCGTATCCCCGGTCGGAATCTCACCGGACTCGTAGATGGCGCGTTTTCCCTGTTCGGGTACGCTGGGACGGATGAGGCTCGAAACGACGATCATCGAAAGCGGGATCAAAAGCCCCACTAACGCCAGCGCCCCGACGGCGATCCATGGATCACTCATGCGGTCTGTATCGTACGCAGATTCGGAAGTCATCCTAATAAGGGTTGTTGAGTTCCGCGACGGCGATACGATGGGACCTGCCGGTAAGATACATATAAACAACGATGATCGGACTCCGGAAAACGTGTCTTTTTACGGTTTCGTCGAATGCACGTCAATTCCGTGTGTTAACCACGTCTTAAGACACGTTGTCTCATGGATAGTAATACACCCACCAGCTGATGAATAACGCATGAAGCTGGCTGGATCGAAAAAACACCGATTGGAAGCGCTTGGATGGGAAACCGTCCGGTCGAAGGCGGATCGGCCTTCCACCATCCCCGACGGTGACGTCCTTCACGTCGGCGAAGATCTCATCAGCGTCGACCAGCCGGACGAAGAGATCCCTCTTTTCGAACTGGATGAGATACGCTGACGCGAAACCGAGCCGCCATTCGGCGGCGGTGAATCCGTGTACCGAGTCGAGATCGTGGGTCGTTTTCACCTGAATCGAACCATATGGCACTAACCCCCAACCGACGAACGTTCCTGAAACAGTTTCTGTTCGGCAGCGGAATCGTTCTCGGAAGTCGAACGAAGTTCGAAGAGCAGTGGGACCTTTCGAACTCTCCACGATCACGGCTCATATTCGAAGAGGACGTCCACGGTGTAATGAAACGGGTAGACGACGGAGAGCGAGTGGTAGTTGAAACGGTGTTCGACGCCGAGACCACGACGTACGACTATCTCGTCCAGCAAGTGTGGGACTACGAAACGAACACTGTAACAGACGTCCACTACGAGTCGCTACGTGGAGGTGATACAGTCTTCGAGAACGTCGCGGGTGAAAACGAGATCAGTGTCACATACGCCCACGATCGGTCGGGATCGTGGCAGTATCTTTTCGATCTCTCCGTACCGTCGACCGTCCAGTCGCGTCTGATCGACGCGATCGAAAAGAGCGGAACGGCTAGCGAAAGCGACACCTTCGAGCGTTCGTTCGAAGCGGATGGAATACGGATAGCCTGGCAAGACGGCCGGGACGACGGTTCCGCGATGACGATCACAATTCCGTACTCGCTGTACGCAAAGCGCCGAAACGAGGGATCAAACGGCGCGTTCGACGTTCTCCCGAGAGTCTCTGACAGCGATTTCAGCCGTGACGTTCATCAGGCACTCATCGATGCACTACGAACCGAGATCGAGTACTTCGACGGACAGAGCGACGAACAATCGAGTACGTATCGAAACGTCGACGTGATATCGGAGTACGTACAATCGATCCCACACGCACTCGATCGAGAGAGCAAGGGACAGTGGAACTACATACGAACCCCGGAAGAATGTCTCGCCGAACTAACCGCCGACTGCAAAGACGCTTCATTACTACTGTATCACCTCCTGCAGCACTTCGGGTACGATCCGAAGTTCGTCTTTCTCCTCGGGAGCGCCTTCGAGAGCATCGAAGACGTGAGCGAAACGATACGCAGAGATCGAGAGAAGGACGACCGGAATGTCTCGAAAGCCGTCGAGAGCGACGATCTATATACGAATCATCTCGCCGTTGCGCTTCCGAAATCCGACCTCGGACCGGTTCCCGAAGACCTACGAGACGACACGGTCGCGATCGAACACGAAGGGAAACCGTACCTATACATCGAATCTACGTCAGTGAACGCACCGGGGATCGTTCCGGATGCACACAGCGATAAGCCGAAGTTCGTCTATTGATCGCCGACCGGTTCTTTATATACAGGGGCCGAACGGCGTTTCATGGACGACGAGTCGCTCACGGTTCGGTATGCAGAACACGCCCCAGTTCAGCGGTTGGTCGATCTCATCACCTACACTGCCGAAGGCATCAGTCTCGAATTCGATCGCTGGGACGACCCGTACATAAGCGGCCCGGGGTTGTACGTCGTCGTGATCGCCGGCACGTCGATCGCCGAGTTCGCCGATCCGATGGGGACGAATCGGTGGCCGACGGGTCAGTGTGCGATAGTAACCCAAGACATCGATTCGTTCTTCGAGACAGCCGAGAAGGTCGCAAAAGAGAACGACGGGGCGGTCATTATCACGGTCGACGGGACCGTCTGTAAGCAGATGGCCAGGCTAAAAGATCTCTCCGCATCGGAAATTAACGCCCTCGAGATCGAAGGCGGGTTCGAGTACGCCGATTGGATGGGCGCACGACACATGAGCGCGCTCGACACCTCCGTCCGAGACGAGGTCGTCGCAGCGATCACGTTGAGTGAAGAAAGCGGCCGAGTAACCCGATTTCAGGACGGAAGATATATCAGTAGTTTACGTGACGAGCTGGGTGGCGAGTGGCGAGCCAAAGAGTAAGATCGTTTCGACGGCGCTACCGCGTTTCGCGAAACCGTTCAGTGCCTAATTCGTGCAATCGTCTCGAAACCGCTCCAACCCCGTCCTGCAGTTCGTCATGGTAAGTATCGAGCCGGTCTGTGAGTTCGGGGTGCGCGCGGGAGAGGATCTGAACCGCAGATAGCGCCGCATTGAACGATTTTCCAGCGTCAACGGCGACGAGGGGGGCTCCGGTCGGCATTCCGATAACGGAGTCGACGGATTTCTCCTGTACAGGTACGCCGATAACCGGGATCGGGTAGGCGATCGAAGCGGTCATATTCGGCAGATCGGCCGATTTACCGCCCGCACCGGCGATGATGACATCGAGACCCCGATCGCGAGCCGTTTCGCTGTACGCGTACATCAACTCGGGCGTCCGGTGAGCCGAAACGACGAACGTTTCGAAACTGAACCGGCTTTCCGGAGGATCGTCGTAATCGGTAACTTCCTCGAATCCAAGTTCGGTCAACGCCTCGTAGGCGCCATACATCGTCTCGAGATCCGAATCCGAACCCATCACGATCCCGACGTCGGGCGTTTCGCTTCCGGGGCGGTCGCGAGTGGCTTCGGCCTCGAACAGGTCAATAAGATCCCGTACGTCCGCAGAGCGGGTCATATAGAACCACCGTCCGGTGGGCGCTTGGGCGTTGTGGTTTCACGAATCGTCGGAGATCGGATAGTCGCGATACCGATTGGCTTGCTCGGCACCGAAATCGTCGAGCCCGACGATATCGTTCTCGTCGAGGTCGTCGTAAGAGTCGACGTACTCGATCGCACCCTCCCGGTCCGAAAACGGCTTCGGGTTATGCGCCATCGGTTCGCTCAACCGATCTGTCTCGTAATCGAGGACGAAATACGCCGTCGTCGCGTCGATGAGTTCTCTGCTCTCGAAATCGCGAACCCAGATGTTTTCGATCGGCACGTCGAGACCGCCATAAAACGTCGGGTCGTGGTGATACGCGACGAGACAGCCCGGTGTGTCGAAGAACGCACCGCGGCCGTCCTCGTGGGCGAGTTGTGCGTTCCACTCGGGAAACGCGGATGACGTCATTCCACAGGGGCCATCGCAAACGCGACCCTCGGGCGTCTCTGTCGGTTCATTGATCGGATGTTCGGGAAACGTTTTCTCGGTGCGTTCGCCCTCAGTCGCCGCGTCGTTCGAACCGGGGAAATCGCCCAAGCAGCCGGTGAGTGATGAAAACGCGCCCGCAACGACGACAGCAATCAACGATCGACGAGAACAGCGGGACGTTTCGATACGTCGCATCTATTCCAGCATAGCGGTCGAGACATAAAAGCGCATCCGGAGACGGCAGTCGGTGACGCACAAGCGATTCGAGAGCGTC
The DNA here is from genome assembly GCA_007121575.1 of Natronomonas sp. GTDB lineage: Archaea > Halobacteriota > Halobacteria > Halobacteriales > Haloarculaceae > Natronomonas. The sequence goes on along the minus strand of SKKJ01000173.1, from coordinate 2,135 downwards.
AGAAAGCTATCGAAACGAGACGGAGTCCGTGAGTGCTCGCGCCCGCGTGAGCAACTGATCCCGATCGACGTCCTCGACCGCACGGTGTGCTCCGGTCAGCGTCAGATGGCCCATTTTCCGAAGCGGCCGGACTTCGCGCTTGCCGTACCAGTGTAGCGAGGCGTCGGGCGTTTCGAGGATCGCTTCGGTTCCCGCCAACTCCGCCGTCCGCGTCGAATCGACATCGCCGAGCAGGTTCGCCGTGACGGCGGACGATCGAAGCGCCGCGTCGCCGAGCGGCCAGCCCAACACGGCACGGAGATGCTGTTCGAACTGCGAACAGTTGGTCCCCTCGATCGTCCAGTGTCCGGAGTTATGCGGCCGGGGAGCGATCTCGTTAACCGAGATCTCGCCGTCGCGAGTTTCGAACAGTTCGATCCCGTAGATACCACGGCCTTCGAGCAGATCCAACACTTCGAACGCCACTTCGCGGGCGCGTGAGCGGACTGAATCTCTGATCCGAGCCGGCGCGACCAGCGCTCGGAGGATTTCCTCCTCTTGGATGGTTTCGGTGACCGGGTACACACGCATCTCATCAGCGCCGACGGCACCCATAATCGCGAGTTCGCGCTCGAAATCGACGAGTTCTTCCGCGAGCGCCGAACCACCGATCTCCTCCAGCGCTTCCTCGACTTCGTCTGGACCTGCAACGGGACGATTACCGCGGCCGTCGTAGCCACCCTCGCGGGCTTTAAGCATGAGTGGCCATCCGAGTTCCTCACCGGCCGCGATGAGATCGTCGGCCGTGTCGATCTTTCGGAACGCCGGAGTTGGGATGTTCGCCGCCTTGAGCGCGCGGTTCTGGACGAGTTTGTCCTGAATCATCCGTAGCGTGTCCGGATCGGGGTGGATCGGCGTGTCGGTCTCCTCGCCGACCCGCTCCATCTCGTCGGGGTCGGCGAGTTCGATCTCAAAGGTGAGGACGTCCGCACGCTCGGCGAGCGCCCGAATCGCTTCATAATCGTCGAAGTCACCGACGATCTGATCGCGGACGACGGGCGCAGCCGGACAGTCCGGCGTCGGGTCAGAGACGATCAATTCGATGCCGAGCGGCCCCGCCGCTTCGCCCATCATTCGGCCGAGTTGTCCACCGCCGACGACGCCGACGGTCGCGGCTGGAGTACGGTGATTCATAATGGAGTTCGTACAGCACCGGTTGAGAAAGTTATCATTCGGCCCGGATTCAACGTCGGCCCGGATTCACACGCGATTACGCGTAGCGTTCGAGCTCGGGACGGTCGAGCGCTTCGAGGACTTCCGTGGCGGTTTCGTCCAAAAGCGCACGCCCGTCGCCGCTGATGGTTCGACCCCGTTTTTCGGAGGTTTCGATGTAGCCGGCTTCTTCGAGTTGCTGGAGCGCGGTCCGGATGACGTTCCCCGATCCCTCCTTCTTCCGTGGCGGTCGGACGCGGTACCGCGTCGTGCCGTTGGCGGCGTCACCGTAGGCGGTTCGGAGCCGTTCGACGCCGACGGGGCCGTCAACCGCGACCTTTCGAAGCAGACTGGCCGCACGGTAACTCCAGAAGTTCTCCTGCTCGGGTGGGAACTCTCGGCCGGTTCCGTTTTTCGTGTATTCGGCCCATTCGGGCGCTTCGAGTTCGGATTCGATCTTCTCGGCGACCGCCTCGATGAGGTCTTCGGCGGGGACGTCGTAGAGTGTCGTCATTACGTTCCGTTTCCGTTCCGGCGTGTTTAACGCTGTTGATATCCGGTAGTCAATCGATCTGCGTGGGCGGGCAACGACATCCGTGGCCGGCGCGATACCGACACCGGTGCGCCTATTGTCCGCGACGAGCAACCGACGAACATGGACGAACGGGCCGCACTCTCGTTGGTTGGTGAGTCAGTCGCCGATGCGGGTGACGACTGTGCGATCGTCGAAGATCTCGTTCTCACCACCGACATGCTTCACGAAACGACGGATTTCCCGGAGGGCGTAACCCGTTATACCGCCGGATGGCGAGCGGTGGGTGCGTCGCTTTCGGACGTGGCCGCGATGGGTGCGGGCGCGATCGCCGCAGTTGCGATATATGCCGCGCCACGATTCGATGCCTCCGAACTGACGGCGTTTCTCGACGGATGTACTGACGTGTGTG
>SKKJ01000183.1 GCA_007121575.1 Natronomonas sp. | reverse complement strand
TTTTCTTTCCATCGAACGAGGCCTACGGCGGTACCGCCGGGTTTTACACCTACGGTCCGGAAGGTGCCGCGCTGAAACGGAATATAGAGGACGCGTGGCGCGACCTCTTCGTCCGCGAACTCGGCAATATGGAACTTGAAGCGCCGACGATCATGCCCGAGGCCGTTTTCGAGGCTTCCGGGCATCTCGAAGGATTCGACGATATGATCATCGAATGCGGCGAGTGCGGCGCGACACACCGTGCGGATCACCTCGTTGAAGACGCCGTAGAGGACATCGAGGACGCCGAAGCACTCGGTGCCGAACGTGTCGCCGAGCTCATCACCGAACACGGGATCGTCTGCCCGTCGTGTACCACCCCGCTCGCCGAGCAACCCGTCGAGGAGTTCAACCTCATGTTCGGAACGAACATCGGTCCGGGCTCGGGCTCGCCGGGGTATCTTCGTCCCGAGACCGCACAGGGCATCTTCGTCGAGTTCCCCCGGCTGAAAGAGTACGCCAGAAACACGCTCCCGTTCGGCGTGGCGCAGATCGGTCGCGCCTACCGAAACGAGATCTCGCCTCGAAGAGCACTCGTTCGAGTCCGGGAGTTCACGCAGGCGGAGTTAGAGCACTTCATCGATCCCGAACACGACGAACCGCCGATCGAGCGGGTCGAAGACATCGAACTCCCGTTGTACTCTGCGGCGGCTCAACAGGACGACGGTGGCACCGTCGAGTATCACACTGTCGGTGCGGCACTCGACGCGGGGATCCTCGAGAGCGAGTGGGTCGCCTATTATCTCGGACGAGCGGTGCCGTTTTACGAACGGATCGGTATCGATATGGATCGGTTCCGCTATCGACAACACCTCGCCGGCGAACGAGCCCACTACGCCGCCGATTGTTGGGATGCCGAGACCGAACTTGGCGGCAATTGGATCGAAATCACCGGTTTTGCCCATCGGTCGGATTACGACCTCTCAAAACACGGCGAGTACGCCGACGATTCGTTCACCATCTTCCGACAGTACGACGAACCTCAAACGGTTGAACGGGCCACCGTTGACCCGGATATGAGCTATCTCGGGCCCGAATTCGGTAGCGATGCAGCGGCGATCGTAGCCGAACTCGAATCGCTTGCTGGCCGCGATCGAGCTGCCTTCGAGGGCGAGTCCGTCCCCGTCGAAATCGATGGGACAATGCACGCAGTTCCCGTCGATAAAACTGGATTCTCCGTCGAAGAGCAGACCGAGACCGGCGAACACATCATCCCACACGTTATCGAACCGTCTTTCGGTATCGACCGGATCGTATACAGCGTATTGATTCACACGCACGGAACGGATCTCGTTGACGATGAGACCCGTACGTTCCTCGAACTTCCGGCGACGATCGCACCAACCACGGTTGCCGTCGTGCCCTTGATGACGAAAGACGGTCTCGACGATCGCGCTCGTGAGGTCACCGATCGGCTCCGGACTGCGGGATTCGAAGTCGCCTACGACGACTCCGGAAATATCGGCCGACGCTATCGGAGGCAGGATGAAGTCGGAACGCCCTACTGTGTAACCATTGACTACGAGACGCTCGAAGACGACACCGTCACGGTTCGAGAGCGTGATTCAACCGAGCAGCGGCGAGTCGAAATCGAAGGGCTTCCGACTGCACTCGAACGACTCGTCTCTGGAGCGGCGCTCTCGGAGCTCTGACCGACGCCTCAAAAGAGCACTCGAACGATTCCGACGACAACTATTACAACCATCGTGTGGTACAAAACCGTTGACACGAATGTATACGCGATCACTCGACTGATCGGGTACTCGGCGATTCCGGCGGGAATCAGGATGAAACCACGGAGATACGGGACGAGGTTTGTAACGAAAATTCCCACCCCGCCGTACCGTTCGAACAGTGCTTCGACGCGCTGGAGCTTCGCCGCTGAAACCTCAACTCGCGGTGCAGCACCGATAAATGAAACTCCCTGTTGACGGGCACTGCCGTACACGAACAGTTGCCCGAGCGTCGACCCGATAGCAGTCGTGAGAATGATTCCCGCCGTTTCAATCGATGAGGCTGAGATTGCGAGTATATATCCCGGTAGTATCACCGTAGCCGGTATTGGTTTGCCGATGAGCGCCCCCCTAAAAACGAAGATGATAAACAGTGCCGGGAGCCCGATGATCAATAGAAGTCGAAAGAGCGTTTCAATGAACGATTCGAACATATTAGTGTGTCTCGTGCTCCGGTGACGATTTGAGTTCGTGATCCTGACTTTTATCGTCTCTTCCCGTGTTCGGTCGATGGTTCGATGGACCGAGGGTAATATGTATGCTCGTCGACCGCGTATGGTATATATTGCTGTGTGAATCGGGTTTATTTTGTCGCCATCCTTCTAAACGTATCCTCAAGACGATGCTCATGCAGTATTCGGGACTGTTCGAGCGGTTCGTTGTCGATGACCAACCGACAAGTCTGGCGGATTGACGTCGAGCTTCTATGCTTCTCGATCGTCTACTGGCGAACAGGCGGCACTTTCCCTCGGCAGCCCTCATGCCACGCTCCCGTCTTGGCGGACTGCCGATATTCGTTCAGGTCACGGGCGGTCTGGCCGCGTCTTCGTATATAAACCATCGGACAACCGATTTACTTTCACTGCGCTGGCCGAACCCTTATACGGCGAAACGACGAACCTGTTCGTAGATGGCGACAGCTTCCAGCGACGGCGAGTATATCGAGGGGCCGCTCTTGGTCGGCGGCCTCCTCGAAAAGCGGCGCTATCAGCTCCGCCTGGCCGAAGCCGCTCGGTCGGATCACACGCTCGTCTGTTTACCCACTGGACTCGGAAAGACGGCTGTCAGCCTGCTTGTTACCGCTCACCGCCTGTCCGAACACGGCGGGATATCACTGCTTCTCGCACCGACGAAGCCGCTGGTTCAACAGCACGCCGCGTTCTATCGGGAGGCGTTGACCATCGATGACGAGGAGATCGTCGTCTTCACGGGTGATGTTCGACCGGACGATCGTGCGGAACTGTGGGAGTCCTCACGGGTAATCTGTGCAACGCCACAGGTCGTCGAAAACGATCTCGTGGGGAACCGAGTTTCCCTCGCGGACGTGACGCATCTCACATTCGATGAATGCCATCGGGCAACGGGTAATTACGCGTATAACTACATCGCCGACCGGTATCATACCGATGCTGAGAAACCGCTCGTTACCGGGATGAGCGCGTCGCCCGGCGGGGATAAATCGGAGATTCTCACGGTCTGTGACAATCTCGGCCTTCGGGATGTTACGGTCATGACCGAAAGCGACGCTGACGTCGCCGAGCACACCTACCGGACCGACGTTGAATGGGAACGCGTTGAACTGCCTGAGACGGTCATCGAGATCCGTGACGCGCTCAACGACGTGATCGCAGAACGGCTCACTTCGTTAAAGAACCTGGGCGTGACGACCTCTACGGACCCGAACATGTCCCAATCGCAGCTCAACGCGATGCGGGCAAAACTTCAGCAACTCATCAATAACGACAACGGTGATGGCTACAAGGGAATGAGCGCACACGCCGAGATTATGAAACTGCGACGGGCCGTCGAATTGGTTGAGACCCAAAGCGTCGAATCGTTGCGCCGGTACTTCGAGCGCCAGCGAGAAG
>SKKJ01000207.1 GCA_007121575.1 Natronomonas sp. | reverse complement strand
TCTCCATGTCCGTAACCTCCTCTCGGACTAGATATTTGGCGTACCGGTGTTTCCGATGAAACTCGATTTCGACGCTCTCAAGCGAGCGGTTCGTTTTCTCCGCGAGCCGTTCGAGCACACACAGCTCGTGTTTGACGGTCGGATCACCGAGTTTCGGGTGGTGGTACGCGAAATCCCACTCGCCGGTCGGCGTCCGATCGAGAATGCGGTTATAATGGATCGTCACATCTCCTTTCTCGATCGTTTCTATCGATCGCTGTGCATCGTTCGCCTCCTGCTCGGACAGCAACTCGATAACGGAGCCGACGTATCGGTCACCATCGGTGTATTGCGTGAAGATGATGACATCGATCTCTAACAGCAGATACGGTGAGAGCCCCTTCTCCATGGTTCGATTCACGAGCTTTTCGATTCCATCGGCGTGGGTCGTTCCAAGCACCCCGTGGCCGGTTTGTAACACCTCACTGAACGTCTCGAACGATTCCGCCGTGTTGATCTCGCCGATCACTTCGGTATCCGGATTGAGGTAATTTACTTCGGTCATCAAATCGGCCATCGAGACGTTTTTGAATTCGTCCTGATGTTCTCTTGTCGTCAGTGAAACGCCGGTTTCGTGGGGAAGCGACACTTCTCGCGAGCCTTCATCGATGCTGACCGGTCGGTCGTCGTATTTAATAAACGGCATATGGGCGTTCATCAGCGTCGTTTTTCCGGCACCGGTCGGCCCGGAAAACAATACGACGCCTTGGTGCTCATACAGGAGCCACAAGAGCGCTACGAGTTCCGTTGGAAGCGAACCCATCGCGACGAGATCGGCCGGGGTGAGTACGTCCACCGCTTGCTTACGGATCGAAATGTGTGGGCCTCCCTCGGAGATCGTTGGGAGGGCAACCGCACACCGAATCGTCTGTTCGATCCCCGTCGGTTCGAGATTCACTTTCGCTGACGGCCGGCTCGAAGACAACTCGACGCCGTCGTTGGCGGCTAGTTGTGTGACGACATTGATGAATTCGGCTTCGGAGTCGAACGCGAGGTTCGTCGGCTCTCTGTTAGCTCCGTTGGGGACGACTTTGATACGCTCTCCAACCCGGTTCGCTTCGATATCCTCGAGATTCGGGTCCCGGATCGGGATCGTCAACTGACCGTAGCCGACGAGGTCGCGAAGCACGTAATAACACAAATCATCCAGCCTGCCGTCGGCGAACCGCCTGCCGACCGGTGGAACGGCGAAGCCGTGCTCCGCCAGCGTTTCCCACATTCGGTTTCGGATGGAACCGACCAGCGTGCTCGTGTTCTTTGCTGTGAGTCGCTTTGAAAGTAATCGCTTCCCTCGCGTTCGAACGAGGGCGATCCGATCTTCGAACGTTATATCCTTCTCGATTCCGTCGATCCCGACCTCCCAGATTCGAGATTTGCATTCGGCGATGAGCTGTTCGTCCTCTGGGAGTCGATCCGGTTCCAATACCGCATACTTTTGCTCGAACGGATCAGAACCCAAAAGCTGCTCTCGGTATCGCACGACGGGGATTTCGTATCCCGCAAATTCGACAGTATACCGTTCGATCCTCTCGGCGCTGAATCGATCGAGATACGCCGTTTCACGGATACCCGTTTGAGCTGGTGCGTAATTCGTCAGATGAATCAGCAGTTCGCTGCCGCTACAGTCGCTCACTTCGATCTCATTATCGAGTGCGTGTGGTGTCAACGCCCCCAGACATCTCAATTCCGCCAGCGCGTGATAGTTGAGTCGACGACGGCCGTCCGGTGTACAATCGACCAGTCGATCGATCGCCCGTTCGTATTTCGGATCGAAGCCATCGTAAAACCGCTCTCTTGCCCCTTCACGCGTTCGAGGACGGGTGAGCGCCGCATCTGAAAAGTGCGATCGAACGGTATCGAGGTCGGCTTCGGTACCAGCCGACAATGACGGGCTGCGTATTTCATAACGAAACGCGTCCTCACCGTCCGAAACCGTCGCGACGACACCGGGAACGATCTCGTATTGGTCGTGAACCGTCGGTGCATACCACGCGGCTCGACTGTCCGGCGGCTCCGGTGGCGATACTGTCGGAACGTCAGTGTCCATTCGATTTGGACTGCTGACGGTTTTTATTTAAAATTCGTTACCGTGATGGAAACAGTATCGACGAGTCGAGTTATGCCGTAGGTTGATAGTGGTCGATTGGCCAACGTCACATTCTCGCAGACTTACCGGATAACGTATACTTTCTCGTCTTCGATCTCGACGTCGTACGTCGGGACTCTATATCGATCGTCGACTGCGTGTTCTCCGGTTTTTATATCGAACATCCACGAGTGCCACGGGCACTCGACGTAGATCTCCTCGCTGTATTCGACGTTCCAGCCGTCTTCACCGAGGTCGACTTTTCCTTTCCGGTTTCCCTCACAAAGCGGGCCCGATTGATGCGGACAGAAGTTCGCGATAGCGTAGTACTCTCCGTCGAGGCGATATACTGCGATCTCCTGGCCGTTCACCTCTGCCATAACCTTCGCGCCGTCCGTTTCTAGATCCGTCGTATCGGTGATATAGTGTCGTTGTTTGTCCATGTCGAACGTCAAATTATAGTGGTAAATCGAAGAGCTCAGCCGCCGTTTCACCCATGATCGCTCGAACTTCATCGGGTTCGAGGTGCGGGGCGATCTGGTCGAACACCTCGTTCGGTGGATCGAAATCCATGTGCGGCAGATCTGCGGAGTACAGGATGTTCTCCGGGCCGGCCATTCGGATAATGTCTGCGATGTGGGAGTTCTTCCCGCGTGGATCACCGATCGGTTGGGTGGTGAAGTAGAAACTGTCGTCGATGTACTCGCTCGGCAACTTCTCCAGATCTGGGACGTCGTCGGTGTATTCGAGGTAGTGATCGTCCATCCGCCAGCGCATCCACGGGATCCATCCGATCCCGGCCTCTTGGAAGACGAAATCGAGGTCGGGGAATCGTGCCGGAACGCCCTCGAACATGATCGATGTCATTCCCCACATCACGGCCCACGGAAGGCTTACGACGTGCGATTCGGCGAAGGTCTGTGCCCCGTTCGCCTGCACGGGGAATCCACCTTCGCGCATCTGCAGTCCGTGACAGATGATCGTCAGATCGTGATCCTGTGCGGCTTCATAGATCGGATCGAAGTAGCGGTTTCCGAGCGGCGTCCACGAGCCCGGTGGCATATACACGCCGGTAACTTTGGGATCGTCGCCGCGTCGTTCGATCTCTTCGGCCGCTCTTTGGGGATCTTGCGGCGGCACGACGAGGCAGGCTCTGAACTGATCCGATTCAGCGAGCATGTTGTCTGCGACCCAGTCGTTGTACGCCTTCGAGAGCGCAACGGCCACTCGATCGTTGTTCACCGTGTGGATCATCAGGTGCAACGTCGGCGTCGTGATCGAGTAATCGATATTGAAATCGTCTAAATCTCGCTGTTTCTGATCGGCCTCGTTGGCGTCGTTTATCAGCGTTTTTCCGCCCCGGCCGTATGCTTCCCCAATGATCGAACCGGTGTGCGTATAGGTGAAAATGTCCGCATACGGCATATCCGTCCGTTCGATCTGTTTGACGATCGCTTCGTTGTCCACGTACGGGAGGATCTCGTCGATCCCCTCGAGCGTGTGACCGTCGGCGTCG
>SKKJ01000362.1 GCA_007121575.1 Natronomonas sp. | reverse complement strand
TTCGGAGGTTTCGACTCGGAGCCCCGTTTCGGCTGCGTTCTCCCGCGCTGTTTCAGCACCGATCTCGAATTCGATTCGAAGCGTCTCCGGATGGACATACGCGCTCGCGATGTATGGGTGATCTCCTTCGGATTCGATCGACGATTCCTCGGATTCTGTCTGTGACTCATTCAGTTCGATACCGTAGGCGAACGCGCCATCCGCTGTCGGCTCAACGTCTTTATCGGAATCGACGATGGCTAACCGACCGAGCGTCTCTCGTTCGTGGCCGTGGATCTCGGAGGCGAGGAGCTGTCCGATTCGCTTTCCGTCAGTGAGTTCGTCTCGTACCATTCGTTATAACTCCGTTCGCGCATTTCGCGCTTCTTCTTGGATATCGACGCCTCGTCTGTGCGCATAGAGGGCGGCGGCGGCTTCGATCGTCACACCCAGTTCGGACTGCAGGGTATTGATCGACGCGACCGCTGACTGTTTATCCTCGCCGCCGTCGACGAGGGCACCGAGAACGCGTTCGAACGTCGAACGCGCTTGGAGGATCGACTCGTCGGGGCGAAAGCCGTCAGGAATCGACACCGCTTGAGGATCGAACTGCGCCGTGACTCGCCCGTCGGTGCGCGAGAGCAATCCCTCACTCGCCGCCACGTCGACGAGCCGCTTCGCTTGGTCCGGCGAGAACCAATCGCGATCCAACGAGAGCGCCACTACGAAGGCGCTTTCGCCCATTTCACGTCCGCCCTCCTCGTGGAACGGGGCTGCGACCGCCGTCCGAAGACTCATATATCGGTCTGTTCTCCCCGGGAGAAATAGCCGTCGGTCTCCTCGAACCGGCCCGTGAACCGCGGCCGAGTCTCGCTGTCGTTTTGGGGTAAGGACACAAACACCAAGAGCGTCCGGTTCATTATCCCGGGCATGAGTACAGATATCGTTGCACAGTTTGCCGATTCAGCGCTCGAATCGGTCGACAGTTGCACCCGGATCACCCCCGATGAGTTCGAATCGACGCTCTCGGATCTCGTCATCGAACCGGCCGTCGGCGCACCGCTGCCATCGGAATCGGTGAGTCTCGATGGAACCGTCGTCGATACCGAACCATCCGTCGAGGCCCTTGGATCGGCCGAGACCGGCGTCACACAGGCCGGAACGGCCATCGCCGAATACGGGAGTATTACCGTCGAATCGCGCCCCGGTGGCGACGAACTCGTGAGCCTCTATCCGCCGCGTCACATCGTTGTCGTCGACGCATCCGATATCGTCCCCGATACGAAGGCGGCGTTCGAGCGGTTCGAAACCGCCGTACGTGACGCCCGAGAGAACGACACACCGGGTGCCTCGCGGGTGCTCGCGACCGGTTCGAGCGCGACGGCAGATATGGGAGAACTCGTCTACGGCGTCCACGGCCCGAAGGAGGTTCACATCGTGGTGATCGAATCATGAGCCGCAGCGAAAAGGCCGCCAAGATTCGGCACGTGATGGAGACGGACGGCGAAAGCGTCGCCAACAGCACACTGGCGAAAACCGAGCGAACCAACGCGATATTGGAATCGTTCGAGCCGTACGAGGAACTTCGCGAGGAGGCCAGACGGATCAAAGAGCACGCGATCGAGACGCTTCCCGAACGCATCGACGAACTGACCGAAGCCGTCGAGGAAAACGGCGGACACGTGTACTTAGCCCAGGACGCTGAAGACGCGAATCGGTATATCGAGGGCGTGATGGCCGACCGCGGTGCCGAACACATGGTCAAGAGCAAGTCGATGACGACGGAGGAACTCGAACTCAACGACCACCTCGAAGCCGCGGGCTATGAGGTCACCGAGACGGACCTCGGGGAGTTCATCATCCAACACGCGAACGAAAAACCGTCGCACATCACTGGCCCGGCGATGCACCGATCGCCCGCCGATATCGCCGAGCTGTTCAACGACTGTTTCGATCTCGAAGAACCGCTTTCTGCTGACCCGGAGGAGCTGACGGAGTTCGCCAGAGAGCGTGTCGGTGACCGGATCCGTGACGCCGATATCGGTCTGACCGGTGCGAACTTCGTCGTCACCGAAACCGGAACGATCTGTCTCGTCACGAACGAGGGTAACGCCCGAAAAACGGCGGTCACGCCGCCGACACACGTCGCCGTCACCGGCGTGGAAAAGCTCGTTCCGACGGTTTCGGATCTCCAGCCGTTCGTCGAACTTATCGCGAAAACCGGAACCGGGCAGGATCTGACATCGTATCTCTCGTTTTTGACACCGCCGGTCGAGACGCCGTCGGTCGATTTCGACGCCGGCGAATACGGCCCCGCCGAAGATCGGTCGTTCCATCTCGTGTTGCTCGATAACGGCCGAATGGCGATGCGAGAGGACGAACAGCTCCGAGAGACGCTGTATTGCATCCGGTGTGGCGCGTGTTCGAACACCTGCGCGAACTTTCAGTCGACCGGCGGACACGCCTTCGGCGGGGAAACGTACTCCGGCGGGATCGGTACGGGGTGGGAAGCCGGCGTCCACGGTCTCGATTCCGCGGCCGACATGAACGATCTCTGTACCGGTTGCTCACGATGTGTGAACAAATGCCCGGTCAAAATCGATATCCCGTGGATCAACACCGTCGTCAGAGATCGACTGAACCGATCGAACGAGCCCGATTCGTTCGATTTCCTCGTCGACGGGCTGACGCCGGACGAGGAATCGCCCGGCCTCGACATCCAAAAACGGCTGTTCGGCAACATCGAGACGATGGCCAAACTCGGCTCGATCACGCCGAGGATATCCAACGCCGCGCTCGGGTTCGGTCCCGTACAGACGCTCTTAGAGCGGTTTGCTGGGGTCGATAGTCGACGACAGCTCCCATCGCTCGCCGATGAAACGCTGGTTAACTGGCACGCAAAACGGTCGAACCCGAATCCCAACGCCGATCGGGAAGTCGTGTTATACCCCGACCTGTACACGAATTACTTCAGCCCGGAGCGCGGGATGGCCGCCGTTCGCGTTCTCGAATCGCTCGGAGTCAGCGTTCGAGTACCGGCTGTCCCCGAAAGCGGCCGCGCTCCGCTCTCACAGGGGATGATCGATACCGCCGATAAGAAAGCGAGCGAGGTGTACGCCGCGCTCGCCGAACACATCGACGCCGATCGCGATATCGTCGTCATCGAACCGTCCGATCTGGCGATGTTCCGGGGCGACTACGAACGATTGCTCCCGGAACGAGCAGCCGAACGAATGGCCGAGTCAAGTTATGAGCTCTTCGAGTATCTCTACGGACTCTCCGAGAACGGGTACGACCTCGGTTCTCTTCCGACGGCCGACGGCGAGACGCTCACCTATCACAGCCACTGCCAACAGCGAACGCTGGGATTGGACGCGTACACGACCGCCGTGCTCACCGAACTCGGCTACGAACTCTCGACGACCAACGTGGAGTGCTGTGGGATGGCCGGTAGCTTCGGCTACAAATCCGAGTATTACGAACTCAGCATGGACGTCGCTTCGCGCCTCGACGAACAGCTACCCGACGGGGGTACGATCGTCGCAAGCGGAACGTCCTGTGGCGAGCAGATCGCCGCGCTGACCGCCGAGGAGATCCCGCATCCGATCACGCTGTTGGATCCTGAGTCGCGGTAAGGCTGCCTATAATTGAATCCACAGCAGATTACCGTCCTTTGCTTCCT
>SKKJ01000212.1 GCA_007121575.1 Natronomonas sp. | reverse complement strand
TTGTTTCGCCCCAGCCACGGCGTCGGCGTCGATTCCCGATGCGGTGAGAAACTCGTCGTCGTCCATCCCGACGGCGTCCGTGTCGATCTCCTCGGGGTCGATGAACTCACCGTCCTCGGCTCGATTCGCGAGGATCGCGCTTCGAATGCGGGCGGCGGCCGCCGAGGTCTCCGTTTCCCCGAAGCTCCGAAGCTTCGCGAACCGATAGCGGCTCCGACAGCGCGGACACTGTGTCGTGTCGGGACGGCCCTCAACGGACCAAAGGAACCGGCAGTTCCGACAGCCAACGACCGTATACATACCAGTCGATTCGACGCAAACAAGTTGAATGTGACGACGGGGACGCGGTCGAATACTTAACATCAATTACCTTATATTCCCTTGTATGGGGTAAAGGTACCATTATACTTAGAGGGGAAGCCTCTTAGTTATACGTTCTTTACACGCGAGCATGCCTGAGCGAACGAATTATTCCGCAGCCACCCACGGGCTCGCGGACCCGACCGACTACCGCGCAAACTGTGGGGTCGGCGTCGTCATGGACCTCGACGGCGACCGATCACACGGAATCGTGTCCGATGGTCTCGAACTGCTGGAAAATCTCGAACACCGAGGAACGACCGGAGCCGAAGAGAACACCGGCGACGGCGCTGGCATCTTACTGCAAACGCCGCATGCGTTCTTCGAGGACGAAATTGAGGGACTCCCAGCGAAGGGCAGCTACGCCGTCGGCGTGTTGTTCATGCCGCAGAGCGATGACGCGACCGCGCGTCTTCAAACCGTCACAGAGAACGTGCTTTCCGATCACGGTCTCGACGTCTTCGCGTGGCGGTCGGTTCCGACCGAGAACGCCTCGCTTGGCCAGACGGCGGTCGAATCGGAACCGAACGTCGTCCAGTGTTTCGTCCGCGCTGATCTCGATGCGGATGCGTTCGACCGTGCACTGTACGTCGGTCGACGCGACCTCGAAACGACGGTCGAAAACCGACAACCCGATGGATACGCTCGCTTCTATATCTGCTCGCTCGATCGCGACACGGTCGTATATAAGGGCCTTCTGACCGCTGAGCAACTCTCGACGTACTATCCGGACCTCGGCGACGATCGGGTTCGGTCGACGTTCGCGATGGTACACGCACGGTTTTCGACGAACACGCTCGGCGCGTGGCATCTCGCACACCCGTACCGCAATATCATCCACAACGGCGAGTTCAACACGATCCAGGGGAACATCAACTGGATGCGGGCCCGAGAGAACGATCTGAAACATCCGGAATTTGGCGAAGATATCGAGACGCTCCGGCCGATCATCAACGACCCGGACCAATCCGATACCGCATCGGTCGACAACGCCTTGGAACTACTCATTCGAGGCGGCCGGGAGATGCCACACGCGCTCCGGATGCTGATTCCCGAAGCGTGGCGACTCGAAGCGAACCGAGTCTCAGAGGATCGGCGCGAGTGGTACGACTATCACGCCTCGCTCGTCGAGCCGTGGGACGGGCCAGCGCTCGTCGCAGCCACCGATGGAACGCGGGTCGGCGCCGTTCTCGATCGAAACGGTCTCCGGCCGTGTCGGTATGATCTGACGAGCGATAACAAGCTCATTATGGCCAGCGAAGCCGGCGCGTTGGAATGTGATTTCGGCGAGATCGAACGCCGGGACCGACTGCAACCGGGGCAGTTGTTCGTCGCGGACCCTGAAGTCGGACGGATTATCCCCGACGATGAGATCTTCGATGATCTCGTCGATGAAAAGTACGGCGAGTGGGTCGCAGAAAACCAGCGTTCGATCGACGAACTCAACGACTCGGCGGATTCGACCCCGCGCGATCCGGTTCCGTCGCTTCGCTCACGACAAGCGCTGTACGGGTACACACACGACGAGCTGACCCACCTGCTCGAGCCGATGGCGAAAGACGGGAAAGACCCCGTCGGATCGATGGGAGATGACACGCCACTCAGCGTCCTCTCGCAGTTCAACAGACCGCTTTTCACCTACTTCAAACAGCTCTTCGCACAGGTGACGAACCCACCGCTCGATTACATCAGAGAAGAGCTCGTCACCTCGCTCGAATCGCGGCTCGGCTATCAGCGCAATTTGCTCGATGAGACGCCCGAACACGCCAGACAGCTCGTGGTCGATTCACCGATCCTGACCGACGCACAAACGGCCGCGATCAGAGAGCTCAACGACGAGATGTCGACGTACGTCCTCGACATCACGTTCGATCCGCAGACGGATCTCGAAACCGCGGTCGAGGACGTCCGCCGCGAAGCGACGGATGCGGCACAGGAACACGATATCATCGTGCTCTCGGACCGAACTGCCGATGAGGACGCGATCCCGATCCCCGCATTGCTCGCGACGGGCGGCGTACATCACCATCTGGTCAGAAACGGCCTGCGGAACCACGTTGGCCTCGTTCTCGAATCCGGCGACCCGCGCGCCGTCCACCACGTCGCGACGTGTATCGGCTACGGCGCCGGTGCGGTGAACCCGTATCTCGCATACCAGTCCATCTCCGATCTCGTCGCCGGACCCGACGGGGCGGACGAAGCGGAAGCGATCGACGCCTACATCAAAGCCGTCGAAGACGGGCTCTTGAAAACGATGGCGAAGATGGGCATCTCGACGGTCGAATCCTATCAAGGGGCGCAGATCTTCGAAGCGGTCGGGCTCAGTTCGGATTTCGTCGCCGAGTATTTCGAAGGGACGACGGCGCGGACCGAAGGGATCGACATCACCGACGTCGAGTCGGATCTTCGAAAGCGATACACCGTCGCCTACGGTGAGGATCCGGATCTCGAACGACAAGGAGAATACGAACACCGATCTTCGGGGATGTTCCACGAATGGAACCCCAAAACGGTCGGCACGCTCCAGAGAGCGGTTCGAGAAGGTGATTACGAACAGTACAGAGAGTTCGCCTCGATGATGAACGACCAGACGGAGAACCTGCAGACGCTCCGTGGCCTCCTCGAGTTCAACTCGGATCGCGATCCGATCGATATCGAGGAGGTCGAGTCGATCGAATCGATCGTCAAACGATTCTCGACGGCGGCAATGAGTCTCGGCAGCCTCTCGCCGGAAGCACACGAGAACAACTCGATCGCGATGAACCGACTCGGTGCGAAATCGAACACTGGGGAGGGCGGTGAGCCGCCGGAGCGGTTCGGCACCGAGAAAGAGTGCAACGTCAAGCAGGTCGCGTCCGGACGATTCGGCGTTACGTCGACGTATCTCACCAACGCTGACGAACTGCAGATCAAGATGGCACAGGGTTCGAAACCCGGCGAAGGTGGCCAACTCCCCGGAAAAAAAGTGAACGAGATGATCGCGCATGTTCGGTACTCGACGCCCGGCGTAGGGCTCATCTCGCCACCGCCGCTGCACGACATCTACTCCATCGAGGATCTCAAACAACTCATCCACGATCTGAAAGCCGCCAACCCGGACGCGGATATCAACGTCAAACTCGTCTCGGAGGCCGGAATCGGAACGATCGCCGCTGGGGTCGCGAAAGCGAACGCGGACGTCGTTCACATCTCCGGGCACTCCGGCGGCACGGGTGCCTCACCGAAAACGTCGATCAAAAACGCCGGTCTCCCGTGGGAACTCGGGCTGGCAGAGGCGAACCAGATGCTCCGTTCGACGGGGCTTCG
>SKKJ01000377.1 GCA_007121575.1 Natronomonas sp. | reverse complement strand
TGTATGGTCCATACGTGGGGTGAAGCTGGCGTTCGAACGGGAGCACAGAAAACGAACGTCTCCGGTTGCGAGTTCCGAATGGATGGCCATCATGCGGTAACGACGCGTAACGACGGCCAGGAAATGGAACTCATCGTGACCGATACCGACGTCTATGGGGCGAGTAATGCGGTTGAACTCGACGACGATGGTGACTACGGTTTCAACCCACTCTGGAAACTCGTCCATATCGATGGCTTGCGTGCGACCAACTGCAGACGACTGCTCCAACTCGAAAGCGGAAACGTCGATCGTGTTCGAAACCTCATTGTGCAAAACTCTAGTTGGGATTCGGTCCGTGAGGCTGGAATTCGAATCGAAAACCGGATCGATCGCGGTTCCATTACGAATAACAGCTTCGGCAGTGCGCCTGATGACTCACACATTCGCGTTCGAGAAAGCGAAGAAAGCGATGTCAGAAACCTACAGATCAGTGGGAATCATTTCACTCAACCTTCCGGGTCGGACACGTTTATTCGGCTTTCACACACCACACGCTGTGTGATCTCGGACAACAAATTTGAGGCCGATTCTAGCGGGCGTATCTACGCTGATGGTCCCGGATCGACTAACAATATGATTAAACAGAATACGTATTTCGCACCTGGTGCATCTGAAGACGCGATTGTTAGTGATGACAGTTCCCTCGCTGTAGATAACTACTTCTTCGATACTGAGGGCGATGGCTGGTCCTGATCGATTCGTACGGGTGAACTGACTGGTGTATGGATGATTGACATCCTCCGTGCGACTGAAATCATGGGCTTTCTTCTCAATCCCGTGCGACCGAGTGGTCCATGATCATTCAGGAAACTGTAGTATACTCTTACTTGTTCTGTGTAGTATACATTTACTCTCTAATAGTTTCAACTTTCCAATGATACCACGTGCTGACTGGTGGCTTGAATTTAACTCTATTTTTATATATTCATATTTATATATTTGCCCAGTCTCCCGGTCTTCCGTCCGAGCATTCTGTATCCGCAGGGTATAGAGAGCATAACAATGTCGATCTCCCCCACAAAATATGAGTAGACTTAGATCGATGACGAACAAAATATACTCGAAGATCGTTATCCTGCTTGGGTTCGTTGCGCTGGGTGTGGGGATTCTCAGTGCCTACCAGCGTCCGGCGACTGGATTCGAGCTCTCAACGTACGCCCACACACCGCTTTTGTTTTGGGTGTGCAGCTGTTTCGCGATCGCCGCCTCTGTCCTCATCGTGTTCTCGACCTCGGACCGGCGTTCGCGTGTACTCGGTGGTTGGCTCGGCGGGTTCGCAATGACGACGATCGTCGCCGTTCCGATCGTTCGTGGCTACCATTATCTCGGGGACGGTGATGCGCTCTCCCATTTCGGAACGACCATGGATATCAATGCAGGTCTCATGGCGATGTCGCAAAGCCGGTATCCGATGGTCCATACCATCGGTTCGGTGCTCCACGATGCGACTGGACTCGCACTCCCTCACGTGTTATTATTGGTCGTTCTCACCTTTATCATCGTGTTCTTCGTGTTCGTTCCGCTTTCAGTTCGCGAGCTCACTGGCGACACGACCACGACGTATCTCGGCCTGTTTTCGGGATTATTACTTCTTCCGCTCAACCACCTCAGCCCATCGATATACATCCATCCGACGAGCCAAGCGCTGATGTACGCCCCCGCGTTCCTCTTCGTTTTCTTTTTGTTATACCGAGGTCGCACGTGGCGTCTTTCGCTCCTTTTCGTCACGCTTGCGGTGTTCTTCGTCATGCTTCACCCCCAGCAGGCGGCGAACATGGTGCTGTTTTCGTTGACGATTGCGGTCATTCAGGTCGGTTCACACGTGTACTACGGCGACGGCTTCGCGCGATACCGTGAGTGGATCTTGCCTGAAGCGACCGTCTTCGCCGTCGCGTTTTGGCTCTGGGTACAGAACCTCGTGGCGTTCTGGAGCTCACTGGAGAGCGTCTATATGATCCCGTTCGAGGAGACGCAAGCAGCGGAAACGACCGCGACCCGAAGTCTGTCGTTAACCGCAGTTGGCGGGAGTCTTCCGGAGGTCTTTTTCAAACTGTTTTTGGTTTCGTTACTGTTCGCGCTCTTGACGGTGATGCTCATGGTCTGGCAGTTCCCCCAGAGCAAGCGGTGGCTCCGGTCGCGGATACACAGCGATACGATGACTTCGGACGGTGGTACGGTCCAGACGAACGTTAAATATATTTTCTATGGTCTCTTCGCGGTCGGTGCCTTGTTTATCATCTATCTTGTCGGCGGCATCTCCGATCAGTACTTCCGACACTTGGGGATGCTCATGGTGTTCGCGTCGATCCTCGGGGCGATCGCGCTCGGACAGATCCTCACGTATCTCTCGGCACGGTACTCGCTGCCGACCGGTCGCCGAGCGATCGCGGTTTTCTTCGTTCTCTGTCTGGCGCTGTCGATCCCCGTCGTGTTCACCTCACCGTATATCTTCTACTCGTCGAACCACGTCACCGAAATGCAAATGAGCGGGTACGAGACGACGTTCGATCATCAATCGAATGAGATAGCGTTCGAGGATATCCGGTCGTCGACGAGTCGGTACGGAAACGCGATCTTGGGTCGCGATATTCCCTCGGAGGCGTACTATCAGCGAGATGAACCAAACGTCCCAGATCGGTTCGCGGACAGGAATTTACCTGCCTATTATGATGGCCCCGCGTATCTCCCAGTACCGGAATCCGATCGAGTACGCGATCCCGTCCTCTGGCGGGGATTCAGATTCAGCCACGAAGACTTCGCGTATCTCGACACGGACCCCGAGATCAACCGGGTTCAATCGAACGGTGGATACGATCTGTATCTCGTCAATGACTGAACCTTCACGCTGTGTACCGATCGATGACATCGTGTGAATTTGACGGAAAAACATCTCGAGTATAAAATGGCTACAATACTTACAAAGATCCTCGACACACTACGGGATCGCGGTCCCGTTGAACTGTCGAAGCGTGCGTATCGACGGTCGATATCGGCTAGATCGTTAGTGTCCGTAAAAACGATGTGGTACCGCCTACAGGGCTATCCGAGTGTTGATGATGCGACGGAACTAACCACGCTTCCGACATCGGTACTCACCCACCGAATCAACACCGATTGGATCGAGACGTCCTTCCCGAAAGAATACAGTATCCAAGGCGGCAATTGGGATCGTCACGCGAAGCCGTTTGAGACCGACCCGAAATACCAGTACATACGGCGATACCACGAGGACGGTGCGGCCGACGATCGAGCCGCGATCTTCCCCGAGTGGGACAAACCCGTCGAGCATCGGAAGGGGTACGAACAACTCTACGAGACGATTCGAGAACACGGCTATCGGACACAGAACGAACTCACTGATGGTGGGGATCTCTTCGATGAGATAAACGTCTGTTTCGGTCGCGATGGGACGGGGATCGTCAAACACGGTCATCACCGGGTTTCGATCGCCAAAGTCCTCGGCATACCAGAAGTGCAGGTGTACGTCAGAGCGAGACACCAAGAGTGGCAGCAACTGCGAGACGAAACCTGGCAGACAGACAGTTTCGAGGATCTCAGCACTGCAGCTAGACAACACGTCGGTCACCCGGATATGGCTGCAGCCGTGAGTTTCGATTCTTCTCAGGCCT
>SKKJ01000311.1 GCA_007121575.1 Natronomonas sp. | reverse complement strand
GCGACCGTCGCCGTCATCTGATCGAAGATCGTTCCGAACTGGCCGGCTCTCCGCCCCACATCGAAGCCCGTCCAGGGATCGAACGGCATCGTGAACGGATAGTTTTCGATCACGTAGTTCGTCGCCCGGTAGTGATAGAACGGGTCGTTTCCGCGATAGAGCGGTTCGCCGTTCGGCCCGATATGATTCGCGTAGTTTCGCACCCGAATCCAGAACATAAACAGCATCAACGCTGCCAAAACGGGGATATGATACAGTCGATATACCGAATCGATCTGCGACTCGTATTCGGAGAGTCGCTCCTCGAACTCATCGAACCGCTGGCTCATTGTCACGTTACACTCTCAAAACTCGCATAAGCCTTTTCCATTGGCTTTCAGACGAGACGCAACCATTGCGCTACAACGGTATCGTTCGATTACCACTCTGGTGGTTCCAAACCGGCCTCGGAGAGCAGATCTTTCCATCGCTTTTGAACAGTGAGTCGAGAGACGCCGGCGACATCCGCGACCGCCGACTGGGATCGACGGTCGCCCGCGATCAGGGATCCGGCGTATAGACTCGCTGCGACCGTCGCCCGCTTCGACCGGTCCTCGGTCGGGATCGTAGAAAGAAAGAGATCGATCGCCCGAGATTTCGCTTCACTTCCGAGTTCGAGCCGCTCGGCCGCATCGTCGATAGCGGCTATCCACTCTTTGTTTTCAACGTGATCGCGGGCTCGATACATCGGTGTACCCGTTCGTGGGTGATCGGCGGATATAAATTATCGACCTCCGCGAGCACTCGCGCAAGGGGCGACAGTTACTGGAACCCGCGGATCGGCTGCGCCTCCGAGCTCTCATCCCGAGTGGCCTCTTGGAGCCGTTCGGCGAGTTGTTCACGGGCGTTTTGAATCTCATCAGCGCGTTCGATCAATCTGCTCGTGTCGATGTCGATATCCGCGATCGGACCGACGCCGTGTTCGAGGG
Organism: Natronomonas sp.; assembly: GCA_007121575.1. GTDB lineage: Archaea > Halobacteriota > Halobacteria > Halobacteriales > Haloarculaceae > Natronomonas. The sequence goes on along the minus strand of SKKJ01000311.1, from coordinate 2,704 downwards.
TTATCCGTGCGGCCTCCGGATCGGGGAACTGCGCATCGGTTTGAACGATGAGCCCGACGGCATCGAGATCCGTCTCCGTTGCTTTGTGCAATAACGCACCGGTCGGTCCGGTTACCATGCCGCCGCCTCGCGGTGGGACGATCCCCATCTCGTCAAGTACGGGCTCCGCGTCACCGGTCGCGATACCGTATAGTTCGGGAATATCGCTTTTCTCCTCGGCCAAGCCGCTGAGATACAGGGGAAAGATATCGTGCTCTTCGATCCAACCAGTCACACAACTTGCGAACTCACTCGCCTGCGTCGGCGAGACGGGGACATCGCTTTGGAGTGCCATGAGGTTCGTCTCTTCGTCTGCGTACAATCGGACCGGTGGTCGAACCGGTGATGAATTCCCCTCGTAGACAGCGACCTGCGGGAGCCCTTCACAGTAAAACGCGCCGTAATACTCCATCTCGAGCGTTTTGACGAGATGATCGACGGCGATCTTTCCGACGAGTCCGGCACCGGGGAGTCCTTCAACCAACACGGGTTCGTCGAGTTGGACGTGATCGGATCGAATTTGAACGCGTGCCATATCATACCGTTATCCGCCTCCACAATAAGCGTGAGCCGAACACCTAGTGTGAGACACCGTTCGTTTCCGGCAGTAGTCACGTTAACCGATCTTCGGACCGACACCGACAAACCGTCGGCCGGCCGACGTCCGTTATGGATCCGCTTTCGAGGTACGATACGCTCGTCGACGATCCGACGGCGTTTCACGCGGCTTGTAAACGTCCGCTACCGTCTGTCGTCCGAGTCAACGAAATCAAAGCGACGCCGGGTCGCGTCCAGCGCGCCTTCGAAGAGGCTGGCGTCGAGTTCGAACCCGTCGGATGGCATAACGGACTCTTTCGGTTGGGCGCAGACGAATCGCCCGGAAACTCCTGGCCGTTCGTTCACGGATGGGTCTACGGACAAGAGGAAGTCTCCACCGTCCCCGCGATCGCGCTCGATCCACAGCCGGGAGAGCGGGTGCTCGATTGCTGTGCCGCACCGGGAAGCAAAACAACCCAGCTCGCAGCACGCATGAACGACCGCGGGTTGTTAGTCGGCAACGACAACAACCTCGGCCGGCTGTCTGCGCTACGTTCGAACGCAGAGCGGTGCGGCGTTACGAACCTCATCGTGACCAGACAGGACGCCAGAAACTTCTCGTTGAAGTCGTTTTCTCAAACGCCGTTCGATCGAGTCCTCGTTGACGTCCCCTGTTCGTGTGAAGGGACCGTTCGAAAGAATCCCGACGCGGTCGAGTCGTGGTCACTCGATCACGTCGAAGGGATCGCAGGCGTTCAAAAAGGTATTCTCGGTCGATCACTGGAGGTGACTCGCCCGGGCGGAACGGTCGTTTACTCGACGTGTACGTTCGCCCCCGAAGAGAACGAAGCCGTGCTTCAGCACGCCATCGAAAACCATGATTGCGAGCTCGTTGCGTTCGATCTCTCGCTGCGATCGGTCCCGGGAGTCACCGAATGGAACGGCGAAACGTACGACGATTCGATGCGGCGAGCGAAACGGATCTATCCACACCACAACGATACTGGCGGGTTCTTCTGTGCGAAACTCGAGGTGGGACAATGAGTGCGGAAAACGACGGTGGACGGTTCGATCGCCTCCCAGCGACAGCCGAAGATCGGAGCGTTGAGGGCCGTCCGACCCGGACGGAAGTTATCGGATGGTGGACGGATCGGTTCGGTCTGAAGCCGGAGCTGTTTGAGTCGTATACGTTTTGGGAGAAAGGCGCGGGGAAGATCTGGATATTCGCCGCCGATCTCGAATCGCCGGCGGCCGTCGAAGGGCTCGGGATGACGTTCCTCCGAGCTCGACAGGAACACTGGAAGCCGACAACGGATGCCGTTCAACGGTTCGGCCGTGCTGCCGAACGGAACGTCGTCGTCTTGGAGGAAGCGGACGCGAAGGCGTTTCTGCATGGTGAGACGACGGATCCAGCGTGGGACGGAGACTGGGGCTACCTGATCGCCGCCCACGAGATCGCTGGCGGTATCGAACCGATCGGGGTCGGGCTGTATCTGTACGGCGAATTGCGGTCACAAATGCCGAAAGGTCGACAGCGCGAGTTCTGAAAGGTACATAACGACCCTTGACATAGAGGGACGGCGATTAAGGGAACCACAATCAGAGAGACAGTATGACCGATGAAGTCAATCCCGGCTCGGACAACGGAGACGGCTTCGAACACTCCTCGAGAGTACATGTTATTCAACGGGAGAGCGAAGACAGCACACACATTTCGTATCACGTGATCGAGACGGTTTCGAAACTCACAGAGACGCCGCCGGAGGAGATGCAGCCGCTTTATGAAGTGATCGATCCGGATGCGCTTCAACATCTATTTACGTGGAAGAACGGCGATACGGGAACAATCCAAAACGGCGAGTTACAGTTTCAGTATGAGGGATGTGAGATCGTGCTTCGGACGGACGGTCGGACGATCGTGCTGCTTCCGGAAACGGACGCGACTTAACTTAACTTCGACTGTCGAAGAGCGCGGTGAACAGATTCCGTTCCGCCGCCCGAATATGCTCCGAAAACGTCGCCGAGGAGATACCGAACGTCTCCGCGATCTCTGTTCCAGTACACTTTCGTGGCCAATCGTAGTATCCCGCATCAAACGCGGCCTCCAAAAGCTCTCGTTGACGGTCGG
>SKKJ01000069.1 GCA_007121575.1 Natronomonas sp. | reverse complement strand
TGGTTTCGCCATCGGATTCTTGATGTGTTGGCGGGTCCGCTCGAAGCCGTCGATCCGGACGTTGTTCGAGGTTCGCTCGCTGCGACGGACGGTTCCATATCACTCTCGCTTTCCGACTTCGAATGGAGGCTCGTTGCCAGTGCCGCGTACGGACCTGGACAGTACGAGACCGCACCTGGGCAATTTCGGCAACTCGCGCTCAAGACACTGCTCGACGGCACGTGCCGACTCGGTGCCGAAGCGGAGCGATTGCTCGTCGTGAAAGTCCTGCAGAACCGATCATGGCCCGTAGTGCTCGAGTCGCTCGGTTACGCCTCGAAAGGGGAGTGTTTGCGCGCGCTCGGAGACGCATTCAAACCGATTGTTGATCGATACGGAACCGACGTCGCACGTGCTGAGCGTAGTCGATATACCACCGAGTGAAAAGTCTAACTGAGTTCGTTTTTTCAACCCCTATGCACTATCTTCTCGTTTCGAATCGCGGCTGAGAAGACCGATCACGATCGCGACGATCCCCGTGATCGCGAGTAAGATCCCATCGAGTCTAACCAGCGAAACGTACCACTCGCTTGCTTTGAGGTCTTCGGGATTCTCATAGCCGACCAGGAGAAGCCGAGTGAGATATCTGATCGTTCGATCGGGGAATAGTGCGATGAACACGCCATAGACGACCGCGAGGACATTCCAGAACATACTCTTCGATAGATACTCAGCACATAAAAAACGTCGAGCGGAATCTCACCGAGTACGAACGACCGGACTTATTCGTACAGCCAGGGTTCGTCGATCCGCTCGTAGTCTTGCAGCTCGTCCGCATCGAAGAACAGGTTGATCTCACGTGCTGCAGATCCTTCTTCGGTATCCGAACCGTGAATGACGTTTCGCCCCAAGTCGAGTCCGAAATCGCCCCGGATCGTTCCCGGTGCGGAATCGGCGGGGTCGGTTTCGCCCATCATCGTTCGGACCTGTGCGACCGCGGCTTGTCCCTCCCAGACCATCGCGAAAACCGGGCCGGAGGTGATAAACGACGACAGGTCATCGAAGAACGGTTTGTCGACATGCTCTGCGTAGTGTTCGCGGGCGAGCTCGTCGTCGATCTGCATGACTTTACCAGCGACGAGTTTGAGACCGCGGTCTTCGAATCGCGAAACGATCTCACCGATGAGACCGCGCTGGACGCCGTCAGGTTTGACCATCACAAAGGTGCGTTCGAGCTCGGACATTTACGCGTCTGCCTCCTCTTCTTCCTCTTCGGCTGCGTCAGCTTCGGTCTCTTCGGTATCGTCTGAATCCGACGCTTCGGCTTCCCCAGAGTCGTCTACAGCTTCCTCGGCCTCGGAATCTTCGTCTTCCGCGTCGCTTTCTTTTTCGGCGTCTGCCTCTGATTCGGGTTCGTCTTCGGCGTCCGTCTCAGCGTCCGCGTCCGCTTCGTCCACCTCTTCGGCCGCGTCCGCTTTTTCACCACCGATCCACTCGAGGTCGCGCGCCTCTCGACCCATCAGGTAATTCTTTTCGCACTTCGAGTCGGCGAACCAGAGCACGGTCCCGTCGGTTTTGACGTACATCGTCCCGGTGCCCGGTTCGATCTCCTGACCGCTGTAGTCGCAGGTACGCTTTTGAACCATCTATTGCCCTCCGATGGAATCTGCTTCCCGAGCTGTTTCGCGGAGCTGTAACACGTCGCCGACGCGGACCGGACCGAGAACGTTTCGGGCGATGATTCGCCCTTGGTTTTCTCCCTCCTTGATCCGACATTTGACCTGCATGGCTTCACCGTGCATGCCGGTCTTGCCGACGATTTCGATCACTTCGGCGGGGGTTGCGCCGCCCCCGTCGTTTTCAGTACTCATCGTCTTTCACCTACTGAAGTTCCTCGACCTTGCTGGCGATGTCTTCGACATCGTCGCTTGCATCTCCGGCATCGACGATTGCTGCGGCCGCACTGCCGACTTGCAGTCCAGCAGCGTGTCCGATATCTTCCTGTGTTTCGACGAAGATATAGGGAATCTCTTTTTCCGCTGCAATCTGCGGAAGATGCATATCGACCTCTTCCGGGCTGACGTCTTCGGCGATGAAGACGAGCAGTGCGTTGCCTCGCTCGACGGCTTTCGTCGTTTCGTTCGTACCTTTCTTTACTGAACCTGTGTCCCGGGCAACCTCGAGCGCCTCGATGGCGTCGTCTTCGAGGTCAGCCGGCACGTCGAAATCCACGTATACTGACATTATTGACTCCTCCCACGCGTGGGCTCGCGCTCCCCCGCCGTCGAATCGGGTCGCCATCGGATTGGCGACCGATTCTCGCACCCGAACGGGTGCGTCTGAGTCCTGTCCGGCTAGGAGCATCACAACCCCGCGTAGGCTGTACACCACTGTACTGCATCACTGCATAAAAGCGCTTATGAACGTCGGTGACCGTGTGAGTCAATGGCAGGGTGTGGGTCGGTTGTTCTCTTCGATGCATCGGAGGTATCGAGGTATGCCTCTACTCGGCTCGCGAGTGATCGTCCAAATACGAGTACAACCTGTTTATCTGCTTCGTTCTTTCGGCATACCAAGTCGCTATTAGCTATAAATTGCGATCTTAAAGTCTATACTGGTCGTTATCTCCGAACCTCTACCGTGAGATCAGTCGAGATCCAGCCATCGGTGTTATTCGGTTCAGTGAATACCGTGCGCTTCGGCGAGGTGGTGTGGGCACGAAGCCCAACGACCGCGTCGTCCTCGTCGGATGGAGTAGTCATCACCGAGCACTCGGATCCGTACTATCTAAAGGGTTTTGGTCGGCCTAAATACTCTGAACACGCGACGACACATCCGACGGGCGTAGAGTTTTGCGTCGTCGCGGTGTACTGAGAGATATGACCGACCGCGAGCGAGAACTCACCGATGCGGTGACAGAGCTCTCGGAGACGCTCACCGAGCTTCGACGGGAGTTACACGAACCGCGCGGATCACCCGAGTTTCCACGTCCACCGAGTCCATCGAGTATCCTTCGGTTCACTGAACAGTATACGATCCCGACTGTTATCGCTTTACTTGAGACGAGCATAAAAGTGCTTGAACTCCTCGCGGCGGCCCTCCGTGTCGCAGACGGCCGTCCCTTCGATGCTGTGGGTGAGCGCTCGACTCGTCACTCTGACGCTGGCTCATTCGATTCGGTTAGCCGAGCGGGGCGCGACCGACTCGCTGAAACCACCCGAGAGACACTACAGCGACTCGATGAGGCACTCGCGGACCTTCAATCCGCTGCCGCAGGTGAGCCATCTAATTCGGATGCTCGACGGTTACTAGAGGACGCTCGAACGCTCAGAGCGGAGGTAGACGAACGATTGGGAGCTGCGATATCCGATGTTGACTCACCGACGACTCAGGACGATGGGCCGAGCGAACCGATCGAAATCGGTATCACTGCCGCTGAAGACGAGACGGCTCACCCGGACAGTAGTAGTGAAGATGTCGAACACAGTCAAGATGCGGTGGACGAAGGCGTCGGAATCGATGTCGATGAGGAATTGGCGTCTATCAAAGAGGATCTCCATGATGAACAGCATTCGAGACGAAAACGAAGTGAGAACGATGAGGATAACGACTGACTGTCCAGACGACGAAGATTGAACCCCTCGACACTGTTTAAATACTCAGATAGTGACATGCTTCTACGGTCGTGCTGAATA
>SKKJ01000315.1 GCA_007121575.1 Natronomonas sp. | reverse complement strand
TTCGTTCGAATATCAACACGTCGGCTGAGTCATGGACTTGCTGATCGAGATGGGACGAATCGGTACGTTCAGCCCGTCTAGCGTTCATTCCGGTGCGAGCGAGTGCTTCGAAAAGGTGTCGGCGGTGACTGTCGCCACGACCGCTATCCACCGTAACGTCCGGAAGCGTCAAAGAGACGTCGAACCCCGAATCAAGCACAAAAACGACGAGGCTAGCGGCGACAGCTGTGAGTTCATCAGCGACGGATGCACGCCCGTCGACGACGATATGGACTGGTCTCGTCCGGTGGATCGGATCAGACTCGGTAACTAACAGCGTTTCGTGTCTCGCGCTCGATGTCCAGTGAATTCGTCGAAGCGGATCGCCGTATTGATACTCCCGAAGGCGATCGAACGCTTGTCCGTCGGCGCTCCGACCGTCGCGTAAAAGCGCGCCGTGAACGCTCGCCTCATCGAGAGGGTAGATCTCGGGATAAACGATGAGTGCGTTCGGAGAGTCGAATACGAAATCATCCGTAACGAGTCCCAGTGGATCTCGTTGTCGAACGGTGAGCATCCCGAGCCTGTAAACGCCGCGTTCACGAAGCGAAATTTCGCGATCGATCTCCGTGGGGAGCGAAACGGTTCGCGTGAGTTGCTCACCGCCGAGGCCATCGGGGAGTGAATCGCTGATCGTCGCGATACCGGCGCCGTCAAGCGTCAGTGTTTCATGCCGCGTCTCGCCGGGAAATCCGGGTGAGACCTTCGATCGAGTGACCGTTGGATCCTCCGTATACCACAGGATGAGCGATCCGACGACCAGCGCAGCGAGGGCGGGTGCGGCGACGTAGTTCAGCGTGCGCGAACCGAAGAGATACCCCTGCGCGAGGGCAACGACAACGATTCCGACAGCAGCGATACCTCTACGTGTGAGTCTCATTCTGGATCAATCGTCGAAAGCGCGCTGCGAACCAGCTCGTCGGAAGTCTGCTCGGAGCCGGATTGGATTCGATGTGGAATCACGACCAGAGCCTCGGTCTTAACGTCGTCGGGAATGACGTAATCACGACCCTCGACGACCGCACGGCCTTGCGCTGCGCGGAGCAGCTGTAACGTTCCGCGTGGACTCAAGCCGATTTGTGCGTTCTCACGGGTGAAACGAGCGATTTGGGTAGCGTAGGAACGAACCGGTTCGACGACGGAGATCTCTGCAGCGATCGTTCGTGCGGCGCGGAGATCCGAAAGTGTCGCGACCGGCTCGAGCGACTCGATCGGATGTATACCAACGGTCCGGCCGAGCATCTCGATCTCTTCGGATTCGTCCGGATATCCGAGCCGGAGCTTCTTCATAAATCGATCCAACTCCGCCAGTGGAAGCCCATACACGTGCTCGTCCTCGATGGCGTTTTGCGTCGCGATGACGGTGAACGGGTTCGGTAGCGTTCGAGTCGTCCCATCGACCGTTACTTGCTGTTCTTCCATCGCTTCTAAGAGTGCGCCTTGGGTCTTCGGCGGGGCGCGGTTGATTTCATCGCCTAAGACAACGTTCCCGAACACCGGCCCGTGACGGAATTCGAAATCTTCTGCCTTCTGATTATAGACGTTAACACCGGTCACATCCGCGGGAAGGAGATCGGGAGTGAACTGTATCCGTTTGAATTCGCCTTCGAAGGACCGAGCAACGGCACGTGCGAGCATCGTCTTCCCGACACCCGGGACGTCCTCGAGGAGGACGTGTCCACGGGCTAAGATGGCGATGAGGATGTGGTCGATCACTTGCGTATTTCCCACGATCACCGTCTGGATGTTCTTTCGGACAGCGGAAACCATGTCGCTGGCCGTGGTAATATCATCCACACGCCCATCTGTGAGCGTCGAATCTGAATCTGGAGATGACGCCCCAGTGTCAGTCATAAACTAACATAGGCTTCCAACAAATAAAATTTACCTGAAACGGACAGGGTGGCAACAGAGACGATCGTGAAACACGGTAGTGTTCACCGAAGAACCGATGATACGCCACAGGTTCACGGTGAAATGAACACGGTAAGCGCCTCACCGCCGGTCAAACGAGCCGCCTTCACTTCCGGAGCTTTTAAACGACTCGCTGGCCGAACTATAGGTAATGGCTTTTGAGGAACTACTGAACGATCCGGTGATTCAGAAGTATCTCCACGAGCTCGTCGGACCGACGGGAATGCCCGTCGCCGCTGCGCCACCCAACGGCGAAGTCACCGATGAGGAACTCGCGGAGGAACTCGGATTGGAGCTCAACGACGTTCGTCGAGCGCTTTTCATCCTCTATGAAAACGATCTCGCTTCATACCGTCGGCTTCGTGATGAGGACTCCGGCTGGCTGACGTATCTGTGGACGTTCGAGTACGAGAACATCCCGGAGCAGCTCGAATCGGAAATGTATCACCTGTTTGAGGCACTCCACGAGCGCCGAACCTACGAGGCCGAAAACGAGTTCTATCTCTGTGGGCAATGTCAGCTCCGATTCGAGTTCGGCGAAGCGATGGAGTTCGGGTTCGAGTGTCCGCGGTGCGGCTCACAGTTAGAGACGATGGACAACGGCCGGCTCATCGACGCGATGGAGATGCGGATCGAGGAGCTTCGTGAGGAACTAAACATTCAATCCGAAACGGAATCAGCGGACATCTAATGGTCGTTCTCGCAACTAAAGTATACGTAAAGGGTGAAAGCCGTCGTCGGGCGATGGATTCGCTCGAATCGCTCGTTCAAAACGATCTCGGCGGGCTCGACGTGGAGTTCACCGTCGGTCTCCGCGATGATCAGTTCCCCTCGGTGACGATCACCGGGGAGGACGCGCCGGTCGCTAGAAACCTTCTCAAAGAAGAATGGGGCGCGATCACACCGCATCGAGAGTCCGGAGAGACGTACGTCGGCACGCTCGAATCGTGGGACGATGACGGATTCGTACTCGATGCGGGCGAATCGATCCGGATTCCAACGGATGGTCTCGGACTGGGACAAGGAACGCCTGCACAGGTGCGGAGACGGTTCGGACTGGTTCAACACATGCCGCTTCGATTTATCCAGGGCGAAAACGGCGAACCGAACCGCCTCGCTGATACAGAGCTCGATCGTCTATACGAGTGGACACGCGGGAACAGCCGCGTCAACGCCAACAGTACGACCCGAGCCCAAATCCGAGCGACAGTCAACCGATCGGGTCATGCAGAAGATATCGTCACGGTGGAGCGGCTCGGCTTGCTCGAAGGAAGTATTATTTGTCGTGAAGACACTGATGCCCCCGGTTTGCTCTCGGATATCGGCCCGTACTTAGAGGCCGAACTGCTTGCTGTCGTTCCATAATCATGAATCGTCGCCTGTTCGCTGCGCTCGCGCTCGTTCTCGTGTTCGGTCTCGCCGGCTGTACGACGATTCTCGGTACCAATGTCGACGATCCCGAGGCGCTTTCACAGGACGCTGAATACGAGTACGACACGGACTATGACGCCTTTCTTACGATTAATCGGGAGAACTACACCGCTGTATATAACGTCTCAGCGAAGGTAACCGGTGGCAACGAGACGATACAGTTGTGGCGGACCAACGCGTTGACCGTTGAACAGCCACTGGAACTCTATGGGTTACAATTTAAACATACCAACGGAACGCTGATACGATACGTCGACGGTGAGGCGGTTCGCATACACGAAGACGGGACCGAAGAGC
>SKKJ01000236.1 GCA_007121575.1 Natronomonas sp. | reverse complement strand
CGTAATAGTAAACGTATGGGAAAATATACGAAACAGGTCTGGATTAGTTCGCCCCCTGAGGACGTTGTTGACGCGATCGATACACCGGATACGTGGCGTATCATTGTCCCAAGCATGCAGGACGCCGAAACGATCGAGAAAGAAGAGGGCGGCTATCGACTCGAGTTTACGTACAAACTCGGTGGCATCAAGATCAAGCGCGCGATAGAAACGAACGGTTCTGAAAAAGCAGACGATGAGGAAGAGGCTTCGAACGATCCAGATGCACCGGAACAACGGACGTTCGACTTATCAGGAATGATAACTGGACGGTATAGCTTCGAAATCAGCAAGCAGGGAACCGGAACTCGCGTTAAGTTCGATACACAGTACAAGTTTTCGAACCGTGTCCTCGATCGGATCACTCGGCAGTTCGCCAGTCAGTATCTGACCCGGCAGTTTGACTCGCTTCTTGCGAACCTCAAGCACTACATTGAGATGGAAGACGCAGACCTAGAATCCGGCGTGATCGAACCACAGGGCGAGTTCGCTGAAGCGTGAGCACCCGTTCGGTAGGGGCGGTACTAGTTGATTGTTACGAACGCTTTTGACAGCGGCCGACAAAGCCACCAGTGATGAGCTTAGACGATGCCGCCGAGGAACTCGCCTCCGCCCTCGGTGTTGATAAAGCGGAGGTCAAAGCAGACTTAGAGAAGCTTGTCTCGTACTCGGTACCGATGGACGAGGCAAAGCAAAGCCTACGACGAAAATACGGTGACGCAGGCGGTGGGAGCGGTGGAGGTGAGCCCCCATCAAAAACCGAAATTACAGAGATAACACCAAACTCCGGAAATGTCACTGTCACCGCGCGGGTGCTAACGGTCGGAAAGCGCTCGATACGGTACGAGGGCGAAGAGCAAGTCATCTTTGAAGGCGAACTCGCCGACACAAGCGGGGCGATATCGTACACCGCGTGGACCGACTTTTCATTATCACCCGGCGATACGATTACCGCCGGAAACGCAGGGGTTCGTGAATGGGACGGCGAGCCGGAGCTAAACCTCGGTCAGTCGACAACGGTTACGCTCGAAGAGGAACCGCTCTCGGTTCCGTATACGATCGGCGGTGAACGTGACCTCATCGATCTCAAGCCGGGGGATCGAGGTCGAACGCTGTCGGTTCGAGTGATAGAGAGCGAACGGAAGACCATCAACGGCCGAGATGGCGAAACGGAGATACTCAGCGGTGAAATCGGTGATGAGACCACACGATTGCCGTTCACCGATTGGAACCCGCACGACGAGATCGCTGAAGGCGAATCCGTTCGCTTAGAAGACGTATACGTCGACGAATTCCGTGGCGTACCATCGGTGAATCTCACCGAGTTCACCACCGTCGAATCGATTTCTGACGTTCCGGTGTCCGATTCCGGGACGGAGCTATCGATTCGGGAAGCGGTCGCCGCAGGTGGCGTTTACGACGTCGTCTTGACGGGGAACGTTATCGAGGTGCGCGACGGTTCCGGTCTCATTCAACGGTGTCCAGAGTGTGGACGCGTCGTCCAAAACGGGCAGTGTCGGAGTCACGGGCAAGTCGATCCATCCGACGATATGCGTGTGAAAGCGATCCTGGATGACGGGACGGACACCGTGACAGTGATCTTGAATCGCGAACAGACTGAAGCGATCTATGATGGAACGCTCGAAGACGCGTTAGAACATGCCCGCGATGCGATGGACCGTGATGTCGTTGCAGAGGAGATCGCCAGTAAACTCGAAGGACGCGAGTACCGTATCCGAGGTTCCCTGTCAGTTGATGAGTACGGTGCGAACCTGAATGCGACCGAATTCGGCGACAGTGAAGACGATCCGAAAGCACGTGCGAGAGCGTTTCTGTCGGAGGTGTCCCCATGAGTCAATCCGCCCCCGGACGGCGAGAGGTCGCGTACCGTATTTTCGCTGCCGAGTTCGAAGATTCGGAGCTGTCATACAGCGAAAGCGATGAAGAGCGTGCGCCGAACTACGTAGTGACGCCGACCGGCGCGCGCGTCAACCGACTGTTCGCGGTCGGCGTGCTCACCGAAGTCGAAGACATCAATCCGGAGATGGTTCGTGGGCGAGTGGTCGATCCAACCGGCGCGTTCGTCACGTACGCCGGCCAATACCAGCCCGATGCATTGGCGTTTCTCGAACGAACGAACCCTCCATCGTTTATCGCACTCTCTGGGAAAGCACGGACGTACGAACCTGACGATGGAGACCGGATATATACGTCCGTCCGTCCGGAGCGAATTAGTGGGATCGACGCCGAGACGCGGGATCGGTGGATCGTAACCACTGCCGATCGAACGATCGAACGGATCGGTATCGTCGCCTCGGCGATCGAATCCGGGCTGACCGGTGACACACTCGAAACCGCGCTCATAGATGCCGGTGTGGACGAACGCCTCGCAGAAGGCGTCACGCTCGCGCTCGAGTACTATGAGACAACGCCCGCGTACCTCAATGCGCTCCGAGAGCTCTCGATTAATGCCGTTCGAGTCGTCGCCGACGAACGCGAAGAGGCAGGTCGACTCGAGCTGTCGTCCAACGAGGGTGTCGGCGATGTGAGTACCCTTTCCACGCTGAATCTGTCAGTACCCGAAACGCGATCCTCGACGGACGCAACGGTAGAGGATGCCGAATCGACATCCGGATCAGTCGGCAAGGAGACCGAACCGGAGGAGCAAGCCGCGGATAGAACGCCAAGTGAAACGGCTGCTACCGGAGCGTCTGCCGAGGGCGGTGACGCTGCAGATTCGACGGTGGTTTCCAGATCAGACGCCACCCAAGGGACCGAGATCACCGAGGAACCTCCCTCAGAGAGTGAGATCGAGCCAGAGTCAGAACCAGTAACGACGGGCGAACCCGAAGTGATATCACCTTCCGACGGGGGTGAAATCGACTCGGATGACCCGACCGAAGACCACGGTGAAGCATCGATCTCTGAAGCAGATATCGAATCCGTTGAGGAAGAGCTCGAGGACTTCGATCCGGGGGCGTTCGAACTCGATGAGGAGGAACGCCGCGAAGTCGAAGAAGAGTTCGGAACGGAATTTTCGACAGCGGGGGACGTCGAATCCGAAGGCTCCGATGTTGAAACTGCTTCTGCAGCTGAAGATACTGAAGATGGGCTCGAAAGCCCGGAGGAAGCTGATTTACCCGCAGACGAACCGGAGACAACGTCCGGAGATACTGCAGCCTCATCACCGTCAACTCCCGAAACTCAGGACTCCACAGGGTCATCCGATCCATTGGCCGGAGAAGAACTTTCGGCCGAAGACGAAGCCCCCACGGAAAACGCCACGTCTACTGACGCAGGGTCGGTCGATCTTCTCGATGCAGTCATGGAGACGATGGAAGAACTCGATGACGGAGAGGGTGCCGATCGAACACAGCTCATTTCGACGGTCAGCGATGAAAACGGAGTCACATCCGATGCTGTCGAAGAAGCCATTCAAGAGGCCCTGATGAGTGGGCGCTGTTACGAACCGAGCGATGGGACCCTGAAATCGATCTGAATGTTCGAACCGATCCCGGACGTACCGGCAGGGATCGCCGACTGCGGGATCGAACGAGCGTTGGTCGTTGCGGATTATCACGCCGGACTCGAAGTCGGATTACGCCGTGACGGCGTCGAAGTTCAAAGCCGTGCGGATGAACGGTGTCGGACCGTCCATCAGTT
>SKKJ01000091.1 GCA_007121575.1 Natronomonas sp. | reverse complement strand
CTTAAGTCGCAAATCAGACCGCGTTCGTCCCTGCATCCAGTCGTTCGGTCAACGAGTCGAGATGGCTGATGCCGACGACGGCTACGACGTCTTCTTGCTCGCGAAGAGCCAAGAGCCGAGTGGCCATGTCTGCCTCCCGGGCAGCGTCCTCGAGCTGTGAGGCTCGGGATCGGTTGGAGGTTCGAAACGCGTTCATGAACGAGCGGGAGCGACGTACCTGCTTACGCTCATCAAGTGCCTGATCCTCGGGTGAATCCGTCCAGTCGATATCGTATGCAATCGGCGAGTCGACCTCCAGCCGGATCGAGGTTCGAGCGGCAAGGATAGCGGCAACTCGACAGAGGAGTGCATGTTTCGTCGTCGAGAGGGTGTTCGAGAGGACGTTTCGAACCGTCTCCGCTGGGGGCCGCTCCTGGAGAAGTTCTCGCCCCAGTCGCTGAAAGAAGCCTCCGGTCGGCCGGTCGATGCCAACGGCTGTGTTAGGTGCTGCGGCTTGGATTGCCGCGCTCATTTCGCCGCCGAAAACGGGTGGGCTTCGCTCGGTGGCCGCGTACTCCTCGAACAGTGGTATCGAGATCGGTGGCAGTTCCAACGCGAGCACCGTCGGATCAAGTTCCTTGATGACCCGTTGTGTGCGATACGTACTCGCCGGGTGGTCATGGACGACGCCAACAAGCGTCAGCGCCCCCGGGCCCCCTGGAATCTGTCGGAGGTACTCGCCAGTTATCCGGGGGTCCGCATCGACGTCAATTCCCGCTAGATGCGTCATGATTAAGGTTAAATTACCGGTTATTAGTGTACTATTACTTAAACTTTCGTCTCTCGGAGGAAAACGACGAGCCAATTAACCTCTCGGTGTATCCGTCAAAAACGTTGTTTGGCAACGTGAAATCCTTCCATCACGTTTCTCAAACTGTTTTAGTAATTCCAAAGCAGAAACTGCCGACAACTGACTCAGATCGTTCAGCTTTGCATGGAATCAGCTTATCTGAACACTACCTTATATAATCTCGGAAAGGTTACATTGGTCTATGCTAACTAGTTCCCATACGTGGGCCGGATCATCGAAGGACCCGAACGACGAGCTGTTCGGTGATATCGTCGAATCCACCGATCTCGATGAGATGGACCGATACCAGTGCGTATTCGTCGGCGAGCCGTACGATCAGGGAAACGTCACCGGACGCCCCGGTGCCAGAGGTAGACCGAGAGCGCTTCGGAACGCGCTCGAAGGGACCAAAACGCATCATTTCGATAACGGTCCAGTCGAGTCAATCGGTGATCTCGGCGATATCGCGTATCCGATGGGGCTCTCAATTTCGGACGCCCAATCGGCATTTTTGGACGTGACAAAGCGAGTTCACGCCCGCGACTCGCTTCCGATATTTCTCGGCGGCGATCACTCACTCGCGTATCCGAACGCTCGACCGCTGCTCGATCTGTACGAATCAGTCGGTGTGATCAATATCGACGCCCATACAGACGTGCGGGTCTTCTACGACGATCAACCCCATACCGGGACACCGTTACGACAACTCATCGAAGAAGGGCTCGATGCCTACGCACAGATCGGCGCTCGACAATTCGGTCTGAGCACACCCTACATCGACTACGTCGACGAACACGATATCGAAGTAATCACCGCAGAAGACGTCTATCTCGATCTCGATGAAAGCGTTCAGCGGACACTGACCGCGATGGACGGCGTCGATGCGATTTACGTCAGCTTTGATGTCGATGTCCTCGATGCCGCGACCGCACCGGGGACGAGCTCTTCGGAACCCGGCGGATTACGCTCGATCGAGGTGTATCGAATCCTCCGGCAGCTCGCGGGAGACGACCGGATCGAGGGATTGGGCGTCTATGAAGTTGCTCCGACGCTCGATTCGAACGGTGTAGCGATCAACACGAGTGCGCGCGGTGTCGCACAGTTTATCAGTGGCTATCAAACACGGTGACGGCGTCAGTCGCCATCCGCCGTTGTTCATCCAACCGCGCTATTATCGTTCGACCGTCTGCACGTTCTCGTTGTCGAACGGTGTATTTAGGTCCGTAGTGGTGACGTCATCTGCAGACGTACTGGATATCGTACGAGAGATTTGGGCCTCTTTGAGAGAGGGTACCAGTTCCTGTCACGTCGATCGTGTTCGTCGCTTGGTTGATTACCCGGACTGATGCCTCGGTGATCGGGAAACCGGGTTCCGGTACGTCCCCGCGTCCCGATACCCCTAGGTCGATTGTGCCTTCACCACAGTCGTCCACGCTTCCGGTGAACGCTATTCTGCCTCTGAATACGACGCGGCCATTCGCATGAACCGTGCCGCTGACGGTCTGTATAAAGGTGCCTTCCAGTGGCCCGCTGAGGGTTTTTCCGGTTAGAACGCGATCCTCGAAGGTATTGCCGCCCACCTCACGAACCGGGAAAACGTCTATGTTTGTTATCACGGCCTCCCCGGATCCCGAAACGGGTGGTCCTGGATTACCACGGGCCGTGGCTGTTGACGTCGCTGTACCCATAACACTTGCCGCCCCTATTGTGTGAAGGAAAGCTCGTCGAGTTCTGTTGGTTACCATTGTTAGCCAAATACGGGAGGTAGTCATACAAGATGGTTATATACTTCCTATTTTTGACCATATTTCGAAGCTGCCATCTTACTTTCGGGAAAGGTCGCTTGCTTTGACACTACGTCGGCTCGTTTTGCGGCCGGTAGGTTGCCTGCTATGATCGATTCTGATGATCCGATCTGACTACGGTGGCCTGCAAGATCGCGCTCTGTATCCAGCACGGTTATGCGGATACGTCTCGTAACCCGTGGAATCTCCAGTGGTCCATCTGCGGCGTTCGATGATCGCTTGCTTCACGGACAGAGATATGATTAAAAAAACCAAGCGAACCAACTGACTAAGAGGAACAGGTTTCCCCTCACAGATTGCAGTTTCCCCGATACGACTCATACTCCGGTTTAAGCAAATATCTCAACGGTTGATCCGTCCCTCAAGATCGGATAGACCGTTCCGACACTCCAGTCGGTTCGCTGGATCGTGAGAGACGAGCGACACACGTGGAACAGGATCTCATGCCGAACCTCCGATCTTGGCTAAGAGAATCGCCCGAAGTGAAGGGTGGCCAAGGAGTAACCTCCTGAGATCGTGTGAAAAGTGCGGCTGCTCGAAAGGTAGTGTCGTCCGAAATTGTACGCCAACGGGAGTTTGGCCGTCGATTTCCACCGGCCAAAGACCGGGTGGAAACCGAGTGGGCCAACTCGGATTTGAACCGAGGACCTCCCGGTTATCAGCCGAGCGCTCATACCTAGCTGAGCTATTGGCCCTGTGTTGGCGCATTTGACCGTAGCGCCGTTGGTTGTTTAAACGTTTCTTTTCCGTGGTCCCGAGTCGTGTGATGACACGGTTAACGCTCCCGTGTTCCATCGCCGTCATCGGACTTCGTCGAACCGTCGAATCCGTCCCGCTCAGCGCTCGAATCGTTGTTTACGTCCTCAAACTCGTATGTGTCGGCGTCCATCTCGACCGTATCGCCGGTTCCGCTCGGGCCGCCGGTCCGAGGATCACGCTGGAAGCCACCGTGGAACTGCTCGTCCGCGTCGCCGCTGGGGAAGCCGCCGATATAGACGTTCCCCGTCGCGAAGCCGCCCGTTTGCTTGTCCAGAAACGGCGTGACGACGTATCGCTTGACGACGACCCGGAT
>SKKJ01000299.1 GCA_007121575.1 Natronomonas sp. | reverse complement strand
CCTCGATGGCGTCCGTCATCTATTCTGCGGCCTCAAGCGCCTCGTCGACGCTCGTTTCCTCGAAGATGACTTTCTCGAGCGCGTCGAGGATTCGCTCGGGATTCTCGCGCTGCCAGACGTTCCGCCCGACGGCCAGCCCCTTTCCGCCGGCGTCGATCGTCTGTTTGACGCTTTCGAGGAACGCTCGATCGCTCGTTTTCGAGCCGCCCGACATGACGACCTTCGTCTTGCCGGCCATCTGGACGGCTTCTTGCATCGCTTCTCGGCTGCCCGGATGTTTGACTTTCGCCACGTCGGCGCCCAACTCCAAGGCGAGACGCGCCGCGTACGAGATCGTCGACGGCTTCGTGTCGTTCTTCAGTCCCTGTCCGCGCGGATACGACCACATCACGACCGGAAGCCCGTGCTCGCGGGCTGCCTCCTGTGCTTTACGGAACTCTTCGGCCATCTCTATCTCGTGATTCGATCCGCCGTATAGGGTGAAGCCGACCGACGACGCACCGAGTTCGGCGGCGTACTCGACTGAGCAATTGACCGCCGAGTCGGGCTCGCCCATCCAGAGGTTCGAGGTCCCGTTGAGCTTTGCGAGCAACTCGACGTCGTCTTCGTAGCTCGGATAGTACGCTTCGGCGATTCCCTTTTGGACGGCGACGGACGTAACTGCGGGATGCGTGGCCGCCTCAAACGTTCGCTCGGGGTCGGCGCTTTCCGGAACGCCCTCGAAATCGACCGGGCCGTGTTCGAGACCGTGGTCGTACGCCAGAATCAGTACTTTCCCGTTCCGACACAACGGGGTGTCATCGATCGGAATCATATACACCAACATCCAACGAGATGGACAAAGAAGATTCTGGTCCGCAGGGCTGAGCGGGGATCAACAAAAAAGCGTGGACGATGTCGTTCGCGGTGAACGTACGCCATGGAAACCGGCCGTTTTCAGAGCGTGTATTCGTCTCCGTCGGGCCCGCGTGCGGCGGGATCTTGCTGGTCGTCCGTCATCTGTGTGAAGAGATCTTGGCCCGGTTCTTCGGTCGTTTCGGTCGGTGCATACGCAGAGATTCCCATCGAAAGGAGTTCTTCGACTGCCTGTTCTCGGTTGAGAAACTCTCCCTGATCCACGAGTCGGGCGATTTCGCTGTCAATTCGGTCCGGAAGAGATACTTCGACTTCTGGCATATCTGCCCGTTCGAGACTGGGTATTGTAAGCCCTGTGTTGACAGCAAGGAATTGATTCTGTGTTTGTCGAACCTATATTCGGCGGTTGTCGATCCATCTCGGACGGTGGGAACAACGATATCTGATATATGGATACGATGTCTTCGTACAGGTATGCACACTGATCACGCCGACGAACGGTTCGTTTGCGCTGAATGTCGTGGAACGATCCCGATCAATCCACAGATTCGGCGGGCGCTCGTTCAACACGGCTGTGCGCTGTGTGGCGCTTCGATCCCGACCGACACGTTCTGCTAAACGTCGTTGAGCCGTTCACTGTGGCGTATTCACCGTCCCACTTTGGGTACTATATATCTAAGATCGCATCGAGAAGCTTCGACTGAGCGATCGAGAGATGCTCTGAGAACGTCGTCGTCGTGATATCCAATGCGTCCGCGACTTCCCCGGCGTTCGCGCCTTTCGGATGCTCGAAATAGCCCATCTCGTGGGCCATCTCCAATACCTCGCGCTGTCGGTCGGTGAGTCGACTTCGGTCGAGAAACACCAAATGATCCTCTTGTGGATGGTGTTCGCTTCGAAGCAATCGCTGTACGTCGACAGTGGGATATCGCTTTTGTAGCGTCGTAATCACGTTCTGGAGGTTTTCCATGTCGATCGCGTGGAAGACGAGATAGAGATCTCCGTCACGTGCGTGTAGATCGACGACCGGACAGTCGAACGTCTCGATCGATTCACAGGGACAGCCTCGGCCGCGCTCGCGGCTGAATCGATACATAGTCTTCGAGCCGTAATCGAATACCTCCGTGAGTTCGACGCTTGCCTCCGGCTGTCTACCGCTTTCGATCATGAACTCCTCGGTAACGGCATCGGATCTACTGGCGATCGTGCTTCGCGCGATCGAGTACGACGGCGATTCGACCGAACTCGCCCCCTCCACAACCGGGCACGTTCCATCGGCGTCGACGCGGATCTCCGCACGAATCCCAGAGCCCATCGAGACTTTTTGCATCGCCAGTGATGTAAGTCTACTCCCGATTACCCGCCCACATATAAAGGACCCTGCATACTGAGGGCCTCATTATCCAATGGTTCCGGGATTACGTATAGACATACACATGCCTGCTCAACTCTACCGAAATGAACGGACGCGACATTCCAACACTGATCGATCGGAGACGCAAACCATTGATACCGACGCCGTGCTCACAGCTCTCGATGATCCGGACTGTCGGACCCTCCTCGAAGCGACAGCTGAGGAGCCACTGACGGCGAGCGAGCTCACAGAGCGCTGTGATATCCCCCGTTCGACCACCTACCGGAAGGTCGAACAGTTAACCGAAGCCGGGTTGTTCGAAGAGCGCATCCGGCTCAGTACCGACGGAAAGCACGCGAGTGAGTACCGACGAACGTTCGATGACGTGACCGTCTCCCTTGGTGAGGCGGACGGGATTACTGTCGGACTGTCAGAGGCTGCTGCACCATCGAAAGCGGCGGATTAATGAGTAATCCTCGCCCTGCTTCATACATCTCTCCGTCGGCGACTCGGGACAAACGATCTTCGGCCGGCATTCGACAATGAGTACGTATATGTTCATCTGCCCGGATTGTAAGCAAGAAATCGAAGTCAACGGCTCGATGAGGGATGCGATCCTCTCGAGCGGCTGTCCAGTCTGTACCGAAGCTGTTGAGACGGCGCACTTCGAATGTGTATAGGCGTCGAAACTGTGTGAATATGCCCCGAACGCGGCGTGATGTCTCGACCGTGGCTTCGGCCTACTCGTCGCGCGAGACTTCGATCAGGCGTCCGCTTATCGTCTCCGGCTCGAGTCTGTAGAGTTCGATATCCAGTTCTTCCTTCTGCTTTGGCCAGATTTCGAACAGCGGTCGTTTTGCCGTTCCATACTGTTGAATATCGTTGACCGTCAACTCGCTCGGATCGATCCGAACGAGCGTTCCGATCGCGACGACGCTTCGGTAGATATCGTTCTGTCCTTCATACACGACGAGCCGCGCATTCGGATTGGACGCGAGAAATCCCCTCTTTTCGCTCTCAGGTGTGGAAACGAGACGCAGATAAAACTGCCGCGCTGTCGAATCGTAGCCGTACGAGATCGGAACCGCGTATGGCTCGTCCGAGCGAGCGAGCGATAACACTCCCGTCTCGTGGCTACCGAGAAACTCGTCCGTCTCTTCGGTCGACATCTCGGTTCGCCGATCGATTGCCATACCCGGTACAACGCACCCGCATACTTATCATTCACCGTTTATCGCTGTGACCGCGATCCGTTACCGACACGAACGAAGGTCGACGATATCGTCAGCATCGACCGTTATGAGATGACCTGGCGCAAACCCTCGCCCTTCAGGGCGGGGATACGCGCCGTCACTGGATGATGCCCACCACCGATGACTGCACGGCAGGATATTCCACGCATCAATCCAAATATTTACAATACAGTCCAACATAACTAGTTATGGAGACGTTTCACGAATGCACATCCACCGCACATATCAAGCGAAAATCCGCAACCACTCCCAAGTG
>SKKJ01000358.1 GCA_007121575.1 Natronomonas sp. | reverse complement strand
TCGCGGACCCACTGTCGCGTCGCCTCCTCGCCCTCCATCTCGACCATCGCCTGGATGAACCCGCGGAACGTTCCGGAGTTCGGCCGCGTCGAGATGATGCCTTCGAACCGATCGTCGGTGGCGTACTCGTAGATGCTCGTCGGGAGTTCGTCCCAGCTGTCGAAGTCGGTCTCGTCGAGCCGGTCGCTGTTGTAATTGACCGAGCGGACGCGGCCGCTGACCCCGGTCCACTGCCCGTCGGGGTGACGCCAACTCGCGCGAACGGTGTCAATGACGTCGGTTGGGAGCGCCTGAGTGATCCCTTCGTTGGTGACCGCCTGCAACGCGCCGGGATCCTGTGAGTAGAACACGTCGGCGGGGGTGGCCTCGCCCTCCTGGATCAACTGGTTGACCTGTACGTCGTTGTCGTCGTAATCGCGGTTGATCGTGAGGCCGTCGTACTCGTTTTCGAGCTGTTCGAACACGAGATCGATCTGGTCGGGCGTTCGCCCGGAATAAACGGTGATTTCACCTTCGAGATCGCCCAACTCATCCCACGAGACGCCGCTCGAACTGACCGGTTCTCCGAGCGGTTCGGCGTCTGCCACGGTGTCCGGCCCTGCACTGCCGTTTCCATTCTCACTGCCGTTGCCGTTCCCATTTCCATTCACATTACTACCGTTTCCATTACCATTGCCGGTACACCCGGCGAGTCCAACCGCTGCGGCTGCGACGGCACCTGTGGCTGTGAGAAATGGTCGTCTTCGGATCTCCTCTACGCCAGTGATCTCTTCGTCCATATGGTTTTAGGCCAACCTAAAATACTTAAACCCATCGAATTTTAGGTTGCCCTAAACAGCTGGTTTCTGGTGTCATTCGATGAGGACGATCGTCCAACACTTGTCTTCGACCGTAGGTTGATTCTATCGTCGGTGTGATAACATCCGTTGAAAACGGGCGACTCAGTCGTCCGTTGCAGTGGATCTGTTCGACGATACACCACTTGAGTCGGCCCGAAACAGCGCTTCGACGAGCTTCGATTCCACGGCGGTGAGCCGCTGTGAAACCGCCGACCGAGAGACGTCAAGCTGTTCGGCCAGATCCGACAGATCCGCCCTTCTCGGTGTCTCATAGTAGCCGTCCCGAACAGCGGTTTGGACCGCTTCGCGCTGTTTGTCCGTAATTCCGTCCGCGTCGAGTTCGAGCATTCGTGTCCCCGTCTCTACCGCTGCACTCGAAATACGCCGGAGATTGACCGTCGCCTCCTTCTCACGAAGCGCGGCGACGACCGTCGACAGCACGTCTCGGTTCGGGACCGCGACGTCGATAAAGAGCGTGCCGTTCTCGAACCCTTCGAGCGAAGCGAGACAGTCGTGTTTGCTGAATACCGGACAGACGCAATGTCCCTTCACAGTGTCTTCGAGCAGGCGTGGCTCCGACGCGCCATCGGCGGTCGTCTCTGCTTTGCACTCTCGCTGTCGATCGTGAATCCCGCCCGGACGAAGCGTTTCATGCATCGTTACCGTTCCTCGACCGCCTGACTCTAGAATCGCACAGCCGGCCCCCTGTTTCGGTGTCACCGAAAGCTGGACGCGAATGTGAGACTCGGATGTCGACGTATCGGATTCGGAATGGGACATGGGTGCTCTTGGCTGAAGCTACGGGTTTACTATGTAAATCCATACTCAGTAAATCCCAGTGTGTGAGATACGGTCGGCGACCTCCCCGAGACGCTTCTTTCTGCTATTCACGTCCGTTCTCGTCCATTCGGCCGATCGTCGTCTCGTCGTCGATATTGATTTCGACCCCGCTAACAGCTCGTTGATACGCCGTGGCGTTACCGTTTTCGTCCCCTGCGTCTTTCACCGGAACAAGCAACTCCGTGCTGACCAGTCGTTTGACTTTTCGATACGCAGTCGATCGGGGGAGACCGCATTCGGTTGCCAGCTCAGGGATCGTCTTCGGCGTTTTTGCGTGCTGGAACAGCGCTCGAATATCGTCGTCCGCGATGAGATCGAGAATCGTTTCGGTATCGTCGACAGTGAACTCCTCATCTGACGGTACACCGCTTTTGTAGTTCATACGGAACTGTGGTGTGCTTTTCTCAACTGCTCGATCCACCACTATACAGTGTTTCAAATATCTCATCGACTGCTCGATATGATCCCCATCGTTCGTCGGTTCTGCTGACCGAAAACGATTACTTCGACGGCGTGTTCACTCCGATCAGCGCCTCGATGTTATACGAATTTTCGAAGTGGTTCGAATCGAAACCGTTCGAACAGCGGCTATTGATCCTCGTGTTAACCGTCGATCCGTTGGGCTTTCTGCTGGGGTACGTTCTAGCACCGACGTTCGGCGTTAATCCGCTGATGGGTGGCGTATACGGGTTGTTCGTCGCGAGTATCCCGGTGTCACTTTGGGCGCTGCGACACGCCGAGTGAGCCTCCTTCGCTGCATTGAGCTTTCAGCGCTGTATCGATTCGACCACCGCGTTTTCGCGCATCGCTGGAACGACGTTGGTTTCGAGTTCGTGCCAGACGACGATCACCGACGGCAACACGAGAATCGAAGCGAGGTACGCGTACAACACGCCCAACGCGAGGAGCAACCCGTATTCCGCGATAAGCGGGATGATCGCGATGTACAGCACGCCGAGGCCACAGACCGTCGTGAGCATGCTTCCGGTCAGCGCGCCACCGGTCCCCTGTGCGGTCACGTAAAGCGCCTCGTGAACGTCCGCTCCGGCTTCGTACTCGTCGACGAACCGGTGCATGAAGTGAACGGTGTAATCGACGCCCAGCCCGATCGAAACCGAGAGTATCGGCGCGTTGAACGGCGTTAGCGGCACCCCGAAATACCGCATCGAGCCGGCGAGAGCCCCGACCGTGATCAACACCGGGATGAGGTTGATGAGCCCGTAGACGGCTCGGCCTTCGAGCCACCAGTACGTGAGCATCAAAAACACCGATGTGAGTGCGAACGCGACGATGAGGCTGTTGATCGCCGATTCGGTGATCCGATCGATGACGACTTGGTTGACGACGAGATCGCCCGTCGGGACGGCGTCTAACCGCATTCCGTCGGCGACTTCTTGGGCGGCGAGCGTCGCGTCCGTCTGATCGGCATCGACGTCGAGTTGATACTGGATTCGGGTCGCGCTCCGGTCTGCGGTCAGCGAATTCAGTGCCTGATCACCGGCGTCGGAGGCCAACAACTCCTCGTAGACCGCGTCGACGTTTCGATCCGGAATCCCGTCGCCGGTCGTATCGTAGCGTTCGACGGTCCTCGCGAACTCCGGATCGGCTTCGGCGTGCGATTGCATGACGTCGACGATACTCGTCGCGTCCGCCCGGCGGTTTTGACTCTCGAACGCCGCTGGCGGATCGTGCAGCGCCCGATCGATATCGGCCAACGCGATATCCGAACGGACGTTTCGGTCCTCGATATACAGCGTCACGCTGCCGACGAAACTCTGTTCGAAGTCCTCCTCGAGATAGGTGAGTACGGCCATGAACGTGTAATCTGACGGCGCGAACGGCTCCGGAAGCGCCTGTAACTGCTCGACTCGCTCTTCGTTAGGAAAGAACGCCTCCTGTGAGAACTCCGTGTCCACGCCGGTCCCGTAGGCGCCGCCGACCGCACCGATGGCCAACGCCGAGACGAGAATGACTGCGGGCATGACCCGCGCTGCGGTGACTCCTACCGGAAGGATGTAGCCGAGAATCGATCCTTCCCTACCGAGCGGCTTCGAGCCGAACT
>SKKJ01000348.1 GCA_007121575.1 Natronomonas sp. | reverse complement strand
CGGGACTTGGCCGATCGATTGGGTGGGGACGAACCAGTCTTCACCGACCGCGATCGCTTCGACGATCGCCACGTCCGGCGAACCGTAAAAGCCGGTTCGCGCTTCGTCGCCGACGCGAGAGAGGTGCCGATCGTGATAGGCGAGCGAGCCGTCGTTCGCTGCTGCTGTCGAGACGTCCCGGTTTTGATACCCGAAGCGGCGCGTGACAATCCCACGGCCGACACACTCGACATCGATCTCGGGGCCCACGTTGCCACCACTGGCCACGGTCAGATCGAGGTCTCGGTCGAGTTCAGCCAGTGCGGCTGGTACCGCTTTCGGATAGCCGACGCTGCCGAACCCTCCCGCGAGGATCGTTTCTCCGTGTTCGATTATCTCTGCGGCGGTCGCTGCGTCACACTCTGGGACGGCTCCGTTCACACGAGCGTCGACCATCACAACCTCCCTGTGCTTTGATTCACCGGCGGTTCGCGACCTGTAACTAATTCATTGTGAACGCTTCTCATTGTCTATCGTCCGATCGGTTCGATGATAAAAGATTCCCCGTGTTCCATCGATTGTTTCGCTTACGAGAGCGGTTTGGCCGAGTTCAAGCGTCTGCCAATGGAATGGCGATATCTACTCTTGTGTGGGAGGTAGGCGCAAAATTTCATCTTACAGAGCGAGGTGAACGGCAATCCGAGATGGTTGTCAGCAACTCTAACAGTTAACCAGCGAACGAAATCAGCCAGCAGCTATAGCGGTGATCTGAAGGGTATATTCCTCTCCTTCCGGAAGCAAGTTGTTCTCGTCGCCGCCGTCTATGAGATCGACCGTTATCCCAAAAATAATGCTTTCACCTGCTCCGAGTTGGCTCGGAATGCCGTTGGTGCCGGTCAGGACGTTTTCTCCGTTGTCGGTCTTTTCGTACCCAGAGCCGTCGACTCCGTCGTTGATTACGAAGCCGAACGTGTCATCGGGATCGATTACCGAGGTAAGAAACTTGAGCGTAAGTTCGGTAATCGGTCGATCGCTTTGATTCGTGGCTTCGACGAGGTACCGGAACGTCGTAATCGCGTTCGGATTGAGGCCGTCCGCCTCGTCTCGAACGCCGCCTAACCAGATCTCGATTCGTCCGTCGACTTCCGTAACGTACGGATTCCCTTCGCCTTGGAACGGCGGAGGGTTTCCTTGGGGATCTGCCGGTGGGCATATCGGTGGTCCATTCCCCTGGCCCGGATGCTCGAAGTCGCACCAATCGACCGGACGAAGCCCCAAAGTCGAACTGGCATCCCCGGCGACCGAGACGGTGGCCGTTCGTTCAGCCGAAACGGTCGCAAATGCGCCGGTACCGAGCAGTGTCCCACCACCCGCAACGACACCCCCAACTCCGACCAACACTGATCGACGGCCTAACATGCTTCTGATAGGTATGTCATCTAATATATATGCTTCTACACTGAAACAAGGCCGGATATATCTGTTTCGTAAAATGTCGGATTCTCGATTACACTGACAGCCGTCTCATCTCTCCGAGTAAGCGTGACCTATCCTCGCTGATTTTCGGTGTAATCGGTATCATACAAAGTAGGTGTTTGATAATGTACCCACTATGAAACTGGCTGTTATGGGGATCGGGAACGCCGGTGGAAAGATCGTCGATGAGTTACTGCAGTACGAATACGAAACTGATCGGTCGTTGATCACTTCCGCACTCGCGATCAACTCCGCGCGTGTGGATCTCGAACGGCTTGAACGACTGCCGCGCGAAAACCGATTCTTGATCGGACAGACGGACGAGCGGGTTAAAGGCCACGGCGTTGGAAGCGACCCCGACCTCGGGGCCGAAATCACACGTAAGGACCAATACGAAATCGACCGGGCGTTGGATCAGGTTTCGATTTATCAGACGGACGCGTTTTTGGTTATCGCTGGACTCGGCGGCGGAACTGGCAGTGGTGGTGCCCCCGTTGTGGCTTCGGAACTCCGCGACCGCTATCAAACGCCTGTGTACGGATTAGCCGTCCTTCCGAGCGATTCGGAAGGCGGACGGGCGTCGTTAAACGCGGCTCGGTCGTTTCGCTCGTTTACCAACGGGACCGATAATCTATTGCTGTTCGATAACGGCGCCTGGCGAGCGAGTCAGGATTCATTAAAAGCAAGCTATGAGCGAACGAACCGGGAGATCGCCAAACGAATCATCACTGTACTCTCTGCGGGCGAGTTCGATGACGAAACGGTGTCCGAAAACGCGATGGATTCGAGCGATATCCATCGAACGCTTTCGACCGGTGGTGTCAGCACGATCGCGTACGCCGAGTCCGAACTCAAATCCAAAGCGCAACGCGGACTCCTCGGGCGGTTTCAATCCAACGGCGTGACCCCCGATGACAACAGTTCCGATCCCGCCATGAAAGTGAACGGACTGATTCGGCAGGCGGTCAATTCCCGGTTGACGTGTCCAGCAGAAATCAACACTGCGGAACGTTCGCTGATCGTGATCACGGGACCACCGTCGTCGTTCTCTCGAAAAGGGCTTGAAGCCGGCCGGCAATGGCTCGAACAGCAAACCGCCAGTGCGGAAGTCTTGGCCGGCGATAACCCACGTGAACGTGCAGAGACACTTTCTGCGACGATCGTTCTGTCCAATGTGACTGACATTCCGAGAATCGAGGCGCTTCAACGCCAAGCCGTCGACGCCCAAGAGAACATTGAAAAGCAACAATCGACGCGGGAAGACGACATCTCCGCATTGATCACGGACGAAGAAGACAAACTCGATCCGCTGTAACCTCGTCTCACTGCGTGTTGGGTAATGTTCAGATCACACCACGTGTAGGTGCTCTTAGTTTCGCTCGCTCCTTCGCCCTTCGATTTTATTAGTACGACCGCCGTTCAGCCGCATAGACACTCATGACCACCTTTGGATACTTACTCCCGACACGCGGAACGGTTTTTTCGAGCTCGTCGACGGCCGAACTAACGGCTCGAGCTCACGCCGATATCATCGGCCTCGCACAGCGGGCCGAATCGCTCGGTTATCGCTCCGCGTGGGTCGGCGATAGCGTGCTTGCGAAACCACGATTCGAACCGATCGTTACGCTTAGCGCCGTCGCGGCCGCAACCGATTCGATCGAATTGGGGACCGCGGTGTATCTCCCGGTGCTCCGACATCCGGTAAACGTCGCCCATGCGACGGCAACGCTCGATCAGCTCAGCGGTGGTCGTCTGTCACTGGGCGTGGGCGTTGGTGTTCGCCCGCCCGAACGCGAGGAGATGCGACAGATCGGGATCGATCCTAAATCGCGTGGCGCACGGCTCAACGAAGCGCTCTCTGTCATCACGTCGCTGTGGGAGGGGTCGCCCGTCGATCACGACGGTGAGTTCTACACGTTACAAGGCGCTTCGATCGGATTTAAACCCGCACGAAAGCCACCGATATACGTCGCCTCAGCGGCGTTTGATCCGAGTACCGGTTTCCCGCAAACGATCCAGCGCCGACTCATGGAACACGGAGATGGATGGCTTCCGATCGCGATGTCGCCCGACACGTACGCGGCGGGGTTAACGCACATTAACGACTCACTCGAGGAGGCCGACCGCCCAACTGAGTCGATCACGCCGGCGTATTATCTCGATGTGATCGTTTCGGATTCGGACGCCGCCGCGATCGATGAGGCACGCACGTTCTATCACAACTACTACGGCGAGCAAGTTTCGTATAATTCCGAGGGAGGGCTATCGGATGCAGATGTCAAAAAGCGAGGTGT
>SKKJ01000186.1 GCA_007121575.1 Natronomonas sp. | reverse complement strand
ATCTCGTCGTCTGAGAGTACGTCGCTCATGGTCTACACAGACCAACGGCTCACGGTCGCTTAAGGGTTGGCCGGCTTTCGAGTATACTTCGATACTCGCTCAATCACTCGCGAGCGAGGACGCTATGGGGTCGGACGCGAGGCCGCGAACGTGCCAAACCGAAGCCAGCGTCAGCCCGAACGCGGTGAGCGACGCCCCGAGAATGAGCAGCTGTCCCATGTCACCGAGCGCCTGTCGAGCGACGATGAGCTGTGCGATGACCAGGAGTGCGGCGACGCTTCCCGCGAGCGGGATCGCACGGAGGCCGAGCTCTCGACCCCACAGCGCGGCCACCGCGATCGCCGAAAAGATCGCGAACCCGAGGCTGTAGTAGATGAGTTGTGCGATCTCGCCGAAGGTGAATAGCAGTCTGGGAGTGAGCGCGATCAATAGCGGGAACGCGACCAACGCGACCGTCTCTGCTTTTTGAATCTCGTGTACCGAAACCGACGTGACCTCGCTGTAGGCCCACACCGTCGCCGCGATGAGCAAACTGAGAATGAGTGCGGCGAGGCCGAAGTGCAGCGTCAACACGAGGATCGAGTAGCCGAACACGAACTCGTGAACGAGGACAGTGAACGCACCGAACACCACCTGCAGCGGCGTCAAAAGCAATGCCCCGAGCGTCGCGAGCCGGACGCGCAGACGGCTCCCGCCGCGCCACGCGGCGATCGCCGAGCCGAGGATCAAAAAGCCGGTTATCATCGCCACTAACCGGTGGAACCACTCGATAAACGACATGAGGTTCGCCGGGAAGAGACCGAAGACCGCACCGTCACACAGTGGCCACCGTGCTTCGCATGTCAGCCCGGCACCGGTTGCCGCGGTTATCACACCGATGACCGCGGTGATCGCCGTCACGACCGTGGTAACGAGCAGGAGCCGACGGAAGTCCATACGCTGATCTCAGTACCGAATTGACATATATGGATCGAAACGTGAACCTCGTGTGCGACGGCCGGATGTGTGGGCGGGTTTTGGGGCGCTGTAACGTGGGTACCTTTTTGAGGCCAGTGGACGGGTGAGTACTATGGGTATTGACGAAGATTCACTAGAGTATCACCGAATCGACCCGCCGGGGAAGATCGAAATTTCGACGACGAAGCCGACGAACACCCAGCGCGACCTCTCGTTGGCGTACTCGCCGGGTGTCGCCGCACCGTGTAACGAGATCGCCGACAATCCCGACGACGCGTATCTGTACACGGCGAAGGGGAACATGGTCGGAGTCGTCTCGAACGGCTCGGCCGTTCTCGGCCTGGGGGACATCGGCGCGCAAGCCTCCAAACCCGTGATGGAGGGAAAGGGCGTCCTGTTCAAACGGTTCGCCGATATCGACGTGTTCGACATCGAACTCGATCTGGACGATCCCGAAGCGATCATCGACTGTGTCCGTGCGATGGAACCGACGTTCGGCGGGATCAACTTAGAGGACATCAAAGCGCCCGATTGCTTCGAGATCGAATCGCGGCTTCGAGAGAAGATGGACATCCCGGTGTTTCACGACGACCAACACGGAACCGCGATCATCTCCGGCGCGGCGCTTTTAAACGCCGCCGAGATCGTCGAGAAACCGATCGACGAACTCGACGTCGTCTTCTCGGGCGCAGGTGCATCCGCGATTTCGACGGCTCGATTCTACGTTTCACTCGGCGTCGATCCCGATAACATCACGATGTGTGACTCCACCGGGATCATCACCGAAGAGCGAGCCGAATCCGGTGACGTAAACGTGTATAAACGAGAGTTTGCGAGCGATGTCCCTGAGGGTTCGTTGGCGGACGCGGTCGAAGGTGCCGACGTGCTGGTCGGACTCTCCGCGGCCGGCGTCGTCGACGAGGAGATGGTCCGTTCGATGGCTTCGAACCCGATCATCTTCGCGATGGCGAACCCGGACCCTGAGATCCCGTATGAACGGGCGAAAGCGGCCCGCGACGATACGGTGATCATGGCTACGGGACGGTCGGACTACCCGAATCAGGTGAACAACGTGCTCGGCTTCCCGTTCATCTTCCGCGGAGCGCTGGACGTCCGTGCGACCGAGATCAACGAAGCGATGAAAGTCGCCGCGGCGGAAGCACTTGCAGATCTCTCGAAACAGGACGTGCCCGATGCGGTCGTGAAAGCCTACGGCGATCAGCCGCTGCAGTTCGGCCCCGAGTACATCATCCCGAAACCGCTGGATCCGCGCGTCCTCTTCGAACTCGCCCCGGCCGTCGCGAAGGCTGCGATTGACAGCGGTGCGGCCCGGCAAGAGCTCGATCTCGATGAGTACGCGGAGAAGTTGGAGGCCCGACTCGGAAAGTCCCGAGAGATGATGCGGGTCGTGTTGAACAAAGCGAAAAGCGATCCCAAGCGTTTGGTATTGGCCGAAGGCGACGACGAGAAGATGATCCGTGCCGCCTATCAGCTCACCGAACAGGGGATCGCGGAACCGGTTTTGATCGGAGATAGCGACGAGATCTGGGCGACCGCCGAACAGCTCGGGTTGGACTTCGATCCGGAGATCGTCGATCCCAAGGAAGGGACCCTCACGCCCTACGCCGAACGGCTCTATGAGATCCGACAGCGCAAAGGCGTCACCCGGCGCGAGGCGGACGAACTCATCGAGGACGGCAACTATCTCGGCAGCGTGATGGTCGAGATGGGAGATGCGGATGCAATGCTCACCGGATTGATGCACCATTATCCGTCGGCGCTCCGGCCGCCGCTACAGGTGATCGGAACCGATCCCGAATCGGAGTACGCCGCCGGGGTGTACATGCTGACGTTCAAAAACCGGGTGATCTTCATCGCGGACGCCACCGTCAACCAGTCCCCCGACGAGGACGTTCTCACCGAGGTCACGAAACAGACGGCCGACCTCGCTCGACGGTTCAATGTCGAACCACGGGCGGCCCTACTTTCGTACTCCGATTTCGGCAGCGTTACCAGAGAGGAAACGGTTCGGCCGCGAAAGGCCGCCCAACGGCTTCGCGAGGATCCGGACGTCGACTTCCAGGTCGACGGTGAGATGCAAGCCGACACCGCCGTCGTCGAAGAGATGCTCGAGGGGACCTACGGCTTCTCCGATCTCGACGGTCCGGCGAACGTTTTGATCTTCCCGAACCTCGAAGCAGGTAATATCGCGTACAAACTCTTACAGCGGCTCGGCGGTGCGGAAGCGATCGGTCCGATGCTCGTCGGCATGGACAAACCGGTTCACGTCCTCCAGCGCGGCGACGAGGTCAAAGACATCGTCAACCTCGCCGGCGTCGCCGTCGTCGACGCCCAAGAAGAGTAATCGGAGGTAGCCATCGGAAACGTCGGAACGTCACCGAAAACGGTTCATTCGCTCCGTTCGCTTTCGCGGTCTCTCTGGGAACGGTGTTGATGGATCCCTTCTCGACCGTGCTGGGGATTCTCTACCTTTATGCATCGATATTCGTCGATTTTCACGAATTCTGTTGTCGAAAGCTTAAAACTTCAATCACTCGATCGAACGAGTATGACTCGCAGATACAGCATGGACCGTCGTGCATACTTACGAACGGTCGGCGCAGTGGGTGCGACTGCCGCTGTCGCCGGCTGTGTCGGTGGTGACGACGACGTGATCGTCCCCGGAACAGCATCTGGATTCCCGCCGTTCGAGTTCACAGAAGACGGTGAACTGGTTGGCTTCGATATTGACCTCACCGAGGCGGTCATCGAGGAAGCCGGATACGAGGTCGGTGATT
>SKKJ01000324.1 GCA_007121575.1 Natronomonas sp. | reverse complement strand
CCTCGCTGTACGGCTCCGTAATCGTCGCCGGTCGGCGCGCCCCAAGCGCGGTGTCATCGGGCGAGAGCGACATTCGGTCGAAGAGCGTTTGCTCGTTCGTCAAATGGAAGTTGAGCAGGTCCTCGAAACCGAGGCCGACGAGAACGTTTCGAGTCGCATCCTCCAGTCGGGACGTTTCGTGTCGACCGCCGACCGTGGAGACTTCGGGATACCGCGGTTCGAGCTCGTTGAACCCGTACGCGCGACCGATGTCGTCGACGAGATCCATCGGGTGGAGGACATCGACGCGGTACGGCGGGATTTTGACTTCGTAGACGAGTTCGTCACCGGAGTCGTTTCCAGTGGAGGTGGAGTTCGTGTCCGGAGCTGCGGTATCGGGACGCTCAGTCCGTGTTGGAACGGGTTCGATGTCGAGATCGTCCGTCGCCGAAGCGGCCGTATCGTCCACCGGTTCTGCGTCGAGACCCGCGCGTTCGAGCAAGTCGATGACCTCGGTTCCGGCGAGATCGACACCGAGCGTCGTCTCGATCTGTTCGTGTTCGAGCCGTTTCGCGTCCGTCGAGAGGTCAGGGCGGGTTACCGTCTCGTCAGCGTAGCGGATCTCGACCTCCTCGATCGTCCCACCGCGGGCATCGAGGGCGTAACAGACGATGGTAAGCATTCGGTCGATCGTCCACTGATCGGTTCCCGTCATCTCGATGAACAGATCTCGTGATCCCTCATCGACCTCCGTTCGCTTGCCGTTGATGACGGGGGGGAACGAGAAGAGACCGATGTCGTCGTAGATCGCGGGATACCGATCGAGATGTTCCACGAGCACGCCGTATTTTTCGCCGGTCGGGTGCGTTTCGAGGACGTCTGCGGGAGTTCGCTCGCTGTCGTCATCGAGCGGGACGAACCGATCACCGTCCGGCTCGACGCCCCTATACGTAACCGTCTTTTGTGGACCGTTGCCGTCGGAGTCATTTCGTGCGGCCGCTCCTTTCAGCATCGCCAGATCGTGAACGCCGATCGCCCCTTTCGCGCGATCGCGGCCCATCGTGGCGTGCAGTTTCTCCTGCAGTTGAATGAGCGAATCGAGCCGGTTGTCGTTCAGCTCCAATCCGCGGACGATCGCACCGGTCACGTAGGGTCGTTCGTCGGGGACGGATTCGTCCACCTCGATGGCCCACTCGGGGTCGTTGGTTTTCGGAACGTACACACCGCGGTCGTGGCCGTACTGATACCGCAGCGAGCGAGCGATCCCCTCGACGGAGAGCCGGTCGAGCCGGTCGGGGGCGAACTCAAGTTCGAACTCGCCGTCGTCGGTTTCGCCTTCAAACTCGAGACCGAGGGCGAACAGATCGGATTTCAGCTCCTCGTCGCTTTTTTCTTCGGCACTCGCGAGTCGTTTGAGCTCGTCCGGGTCGACGTCGACGACGGGCATCAGTACACCACCTCCACGTTCCGCAGAAGATCCAGATCACAGAGCGTTCCGTGCACATCGCGGATGTCCTCGAAACCGTACATCAACATGAGCAGCCGTTCTAAGGCGAGCCCCCACGCCATCACGTCGCACTCGACGCCCAGCGGAGTGAGTACCTCTTCGCGGAAGATACCGGAGTTGCCGATCTCGATGAGTTCGCCCGTCTCGGGATGCTTTCCGAACAGCTCGAAGCTCGGCTCGGTGTAAGGGTTGTAGTGGGGTTTGAACTCCAGGTCGGTGATTCCGAACTGCTCGTAGAACTCGGTGAACGTGCCCATCAGGTCTCGAACGGAGAGGTCATCGGCCATCACCCACCCCTCGATCTGGAAGAATTCGAGCAGATGCGTCGGGTCGAGCGTGTCGTTTCGATAGACCTTCTCGACGCTGAAATACCGCTGTGGCGGCTCGAGTTCGCCCACGGCGTGTCCGGAGAGATACCGCATGGAAAGCGACGTCGTATGGCCGCGAAGTGCGACCGCGCGGGCGAAATCTTCGTCCCACGGCGAGTGATACCCGTCGCCGTCGGGACCGACACCGTTTCGGTGGGCGTCCTCGACGCGTTCGACGAGATCTTCGGGAAGGTCTTCCATCGGCGGCACGTCCAGCGCGAACCGGTCCCAGTGGGTTCTCGCGGGATGATCCTGTGGCATGAACAGACAGTCGTTGATCCAAAAGTCCGCGTCCGCGTGCGGCCCTTCCATCTCCTGAAAACCCATTCCGACGAGGACGTCTTTCACGCGGTTTGCGGTCTGTCGGAGGATATGCTCTTTACCGCCGTAGGTGGTTTCGGCGTCTGCTTCGACGTTGTATTCGGCGAATTCGACGTCTCTCCACTCGCCGGAAGTGAGCAGGTCAGGCGTGATCGCACCGACGGTTTCGGCGACTTCGACACCTTCCATGAGCGCGGTCACACCCGTCTCGGTGAGCGTGACGCTTCGGACGGTCGTCTCGGCTCGTTCGATGAGTTCGCGAGACTCGAGGCGATCGAGGAGACTGCCGTCGAGATAGCCGACCCCATCTTCATCGTCGGCGATCGAATCGAGCGCCTCCGCCTCCGGGTCGGCGTCGGGATCGTACGTCGGTTCGGCGGCGAGTGTGACTTCACCGCCGTCGATCTTACCGTAGCCCTTTCTCGCGAAGTTCGACAGCGCGATGTTGACTTCAGGACCGTCCAGGCCGGCGGTACCGATGAGTCGACCCATCTCGACCGGTGATTCATCGGCATCGGCCTCGACAGCCGCTCTCTGAAGCCGGAGTTCGGGGAGCCCGCTTTCGCGATAGCGTTGTCCCTCCTCGGTGAGCGTCACCGTTTCTGCGACGTGTTCTTCGACCGCGAGCAAGCCCGCCTCCTCGAGTTCGAAGGCAGCCCGCGTGACGGCGGCCGGGTCCTCACCGAGTTCCTCGGCGAGCTGTGCAACCGTTTTCGTCTCCGTCGCGCTGGCAGCTTCCAACAGCGCGAGTTGCGTTTCGGGCACTCTCATTGTTCCGGTGTCTGTGCGGGTGGCTGTTAGCCGTTCCGACTCGGCGACGGTGGATACCGTCCGTTCTCTTTCGAAGATCTCGCCGTTCGTATCAAAGGAACTCGATCGCCGAATCGAGATCGAACGGCAGTTTGCCGTATCGGTATCCCTCAATCCGTCCGGACGGACGGGCTCGAAACACGACGGTCGGTTCGTGCCCGACGCCGGGGCGTTCACCCACGACGGCTGCCCACTCGGCGTCGGTAAAGGAGGTACAATCGACGAAGAGGGCGGCGTCAGGGTGTTCAGCGAGCTGGTCGGTCCGCTTTGCACCGCCAGTCTCACGAACAGCTGCGACCGGGTGATCGGCGTGCGAACGTCTGGCTGGCGGTTCCGGCCGAGTGACCTCAATGAGATGGCCGTCAACAGCGAAGTCGAGAGCATGACCGCTCGCCTGCTCGACTTCGGGTTCGAACGGGAGAGCAGCGTCAGCGAGCAGTTTCGCGACGGTGAATTCGCCCATCGTCGCGCGCATGCGTGTGAGGTCATAGCCCGGGGAGGTGCCGAGTTTCGATGCCATCGTATAGCGGTACGCATCCAAGACGCCGGTCTGTAACAACGATTCATAGAACGCGAGCCCCTGCTCGCGGGTGGCGTCCGGAAAGCCGGCGGCGTCCTCCGCGAAGAAGCGACGAGTCGTGTTTCGACCGTCTTTCGAAAAGAAGACGGGGAGGAAAAACCACGAGACGTACTCGAAATCCGCGAGCCACGGATCGGTCACCTCTAATCGGGCCGTCAGTTCCCGCTCTGCCCACCGCGAGATCGAATACGG
>SKKJ01000154.1 GCA_007121575.1 Natronomonas sp. | reverse complement strand
GCTCCGTTACGCCGATCGTGAAACGGAGGTCACCGGCGAGCAACTTGGGAAGAAACTCGTCTCTCTGCTCGTCCGTTCCGAATTCAAGGAGGTTCTCAGCGACCGTGGCGGAAGTCAGTAGCGGTAAGCCGAAATCGTAGCCGTACTTCCCCACAGCTTCGAAAAGGATCGCCTGCTCGACCTGATTACCGCCCTGTCCACCGTACTCCGTCGGGACGGTGAGACCGACCCAGTCGTTGGCCACTAGTCCGTCGTATAGTTTATGCGGATACTCCCTGTTTTGGTAACATTCTCGACAGTAATCGATACCGATGCTGGATTCCATGAACGAATGAACGGTCTCTCGCCACTGCCGCAGCATTTGATCCGTCTGAACTCGCATGGGGTGTGTGGATTGTGCCAATACTTCAATATTCCCATCATATACTTGATACGAATATTCGGTGTATGTTGCCCTTTTCGGGAGCTAGATCGCGGAGAGCGGTGAGGGGCGTCCTCAGTGATCACGGGACATCCGGAAGGCGGCTAACGATGAGAATCATGACGATTCCCATCCCCGCTAAAACCCAGAATCCATGATCGAAGTAGCCGAGATCCGCGAATACACCGAACAGAAGCGGACTGGTCGCACCGAACATCATGTAACCGGTTCGAATGATCCCCAATCCGGCCCCTTGTACATCTTCGTGCAGAACGCTCGTTAAATACGGCATCGCGATCGCGATATTCGCCATCATACACCCGGTAAACACCGTCACAATGACGATCTGTACGAAGCCCTCGGTAAACGGGAGGGCGATAAGCCCGATGACAGTCGGGAGCAAAAACGCGGGCATCGCTCTCTTGATGCCGATTCGATCGTATGCCGTGCCCGCGATCGGCTGGATAACAGCCCCGATAGCGAAGTAAAACCCGAACAGGATTGCCGCGGTAGACGCTTGGACGCCCTTTATTTCCACCAAATACGTGGGATACATTCCCGAGAACGCCTGCCATATACCGAATTCGAGAAGCAGTAAGGCGGTCACGAGAACGACCGTTGGCTTCCGAAATTCCGTGGCGATCGACTGTACGGTGGTTTTAGAGAGCGTCCCGCTACCGTTGCCCGCCAGATCACTCGGCACGACCCACCATAGATAGACGCCGACGAGAAAAAAGAACGGAATGGTAAATCCGAGGCCGAATTGCCACGCCGTTACTGCGGCGATTGCCCCCGCGGCCACCGGAAGCACGATATTTCCGATGCTACCAGCAGCGAGAGTGATCCCCATCGCCGTCCCGTCGCGATCGGAGAAGAGTTTCGAGATCACGGTGTATCTCGCGATCCCGAACAGCGCGGTCGCGAATCCGAACAGCGCGGTCATGCCGAACAGCACCGACGGCCACGGAGCCAGGACCACGAGGAGCAACATGATCGCCGAGACGATCGTGCTGGCAGAAAGCATGATCCGCTCTCCGAATCGGTCTCCGAGAATACCGGCGGGCGCTTGTCCGATCGCGTACGCCCACCACAGAACGGTTATCAACAGTCCCGCCGTGGCCAAATCGAGGTCGTACGTAACTCGCAGCTGCGGTAATATTACCGGATATACGAGCCGGACGCCGATGGAGAGAAACCAGCCGATCGAAACCGCGAGCAAAACCTTTCCCCGGTCGTCCGTACGAAGAAAACCGATACCACGCGTGATTTTTTTCGCGTGGGATTCGAACATGTAATTAGACATACTGATAACGACAGTATCAACGTGACGACTTGATCAGAGGATAACTACGACGCGTTTCGAACGGTCCCGAGACACCCCGCTTGCTCGTGTTGTGTGGACGAGAACGACAAATTTCGGTTTTCCCACGCTCAGACGTGTTCATATCCCCTGGAGAAGCGGGACCAGAGACGCTGAAATCGGTTCGCGCGAGCCGCATCGGTGGGACGGCAGAGTGGACTATTGCGTCTGCTTTGAAAGCAGATTGCCTATGATCTAAGCCAAACTCCCTCTTCCCCGAGGGTTGGATATAGAACAGTTCTATTTCTGGATTTGGGCATTACGAATTTTCAGATATCGCTACTTTGGTTAACCAACGTGACGCATATCCCATGATAGACGACTCGATTGATCTGTATGACTTAGTCACAAAGACTGACTAGTCAAATATTTCTTATATAACTAATTGCATCAAAAATGATATAACGATCTTCTGTAAATATTGGCCATGGTAAGCAAAGGTATCACAAATGAAAATATCGATTGACTCGCTCACCATCGATATCATTGATGTACTTGAGGAACACGGTGTTGAAAATGAGTCATATATACTTCACGAGTACATTGACCTCGATGCGCTCGAACAATTAGTTTTTTCCAATGATACCCTCATTGAGGTCCAAACAACTATCGAAGGGGTCCAACTCAGCATCACACAACACGGCGTAGAAGCCTTCACTGGAGACGGACCGACCAACGAGTGACAATACCCACCTGCGCATGGACGGCCGATGGGGCGAAGTGTGGCGAGTGTGCGTCGACCGTTGAACGTGGGTGTTCTTCCCCTGTCGGGCGAGCCACTTCAGGGATTTCCAACGATGGCTCTCATATGCGACCAGTTGCCCTTCATCTAGGGAATCCTGTGACGGCTCAGAAATAAGAACGATACTTTCAACTTTCTCCCGCTCAGACATAGAAATACCCCACACAAAAGCGATTTTGAGCACTTTAGATTCGATTCGATCCAACCGGGATGGAATGGCGGTGTTTCATACTTGGTCTCGGGTCAAATGCCCAAAATCGACACAGGGGACAGGAGTTATCAGCCACGCACCGGTGGGATGGCAGAGTGGACTATTGCGTCTGCCTTGAAAGCAGATGGCCTATGGCCTCCTGGGTTCGAATCCCAGTCCCACCGCGTATTTTCAACCCAAGTAAAGCGAACGGTGACGATCGACCAATCGTTCACGGACGATATCGTATACAGTATTGTATTTAATATACATTTTCCGCGCAAACGATGGGGAGGGGTAAAATATGATATATTAAGTAGCGTTTCGAACGCGTTTTCTCCAATCGGGTAGCCAGAGACCGTTTCGAGAGAAACGCTCGATAAGTCTGTTGTCGCGTTACATATCCGGTCGTAACACGAGATTTTCGAGATTGTCGATGGAGTCCATCTCCGAGAGCCGCCGAACGTTTCCCGCGACGATATCCGCGAGGCGAGGCCAGTGTTCGGGCGAATGCCCGGCGTTATGCGGCGTGATGAAGACGTTCTCGAACGTCCAAAGCGGATGGTCGAGCGGCAACGGCTCCGGATCGGTCACATCGAGTGCGGCACCGCGAAGGAACTGTGACCGCAGCGCCTCGACGAGTGCGTCCGTGTCGACGATTTGGCCGCGGGCGATGTTGATAAGTACCCCCTCCGGGCCGAGGATTTCGAGCGCTTCAGCGTCGATGAGTCCGCGAGTCGTTTCGGTGAGTGGGCTGGCAAGTACCAGATACTCCGTCTTCGCGAGTGCACCGTGGAACTCCTCGGGATCGAACCCAATTACGGTATCGGCCGGACCGCCTTTCGATGGGGTATATCGAACTCCTATGGTCTCGACATCGAATCCCGATACCCGTTCGACGATCGCCTGTCCGATCGGCCCCTGTCCGACGACCGTGACGGTGCTGCCTTTGAGTTCTCGCATCTGAAAGTGTCGCCATTCGCGCCGCTGTTTCCGCTTCCAGCCCTCGTGAATACGGCGAGCGAAGACCAACATATGACCGACG
>SKKJ01000165.1 GCA_007121575.1 Natronomonas sp. | reverse complement strand
CGTGCTCGAAGTGAACGGACGGTACTGGGGTTCCGTCGGCTGTGCGGTCTGTGGCGGCGTGAACGTCCCGTTGCTTCATTACCGACAGCTCGGGGGTGTCGATAACCAGACAAATCAGGGATATCAGCTCGGGAAACAACAGCGCAGGCTGTTCTACACCGATATCAAGTGGCTTATGGCACAACTCGAATCCGGGAATATCGAGGCAGTAGTACCGTTTCTCAAATCGTTTTTCGAAGCGGATGACGATTTGCTCGTGCTCGACGATCCGCTACCCGTCGCCGGGGCGATGCTGTGGGCGGGAGAGGAGATACTTCTGGGTAACGGCCCGAGAGAGCCGCTCAACGACGCGGTTTCAAGGACGGCTTCGGACGTGCTGGAACGTCTCGGGGGGGCCAACGAATGACGGAAACCGTGTTCATCCTCGATGGTCGAGCGATCTCGGCGTTGGCGATCGCTCGTAGATTACACAAGAGGGGGCTAACGGTACACAGTGGTGAAGCGTTCAAACACAACATCACGGCCTATTCCGATGCGACCGCCGGTGCACACAGGTACCCATCGCCCGACGACGAACCGGACGCGTTCAAACGCTCCGTCTCGAGGCTCATCGAACGGAACCAGTTCGATTTCGTACTCCCGGTTCGCGATTCGACGACAAAACTCGTCGCCGAATTAGCTGACACACTGCCAGAAACGACGAACACGCTGCTCGATTCGCCCGAACAGATCGAACGGCTACAGGACAAAAAGCAGTTCGCGAAACTCGCCACACAGCACGGTATCCCGACTCCGAAGACGTACTTTCCGGAAGAGCAGGGACTCGACCACATCCAACGACACGCCGAATTTCCGGTGCTCGTCAAGCCGACGAACGCATCCGGGGCGCGAGGAATTCGACGGGTCGGAGGTCCGAACGAGTTACCGGAAGTGTATCGCCAAGCAGTACAAAGCGATGGCGACGTGATCGTTCAAGAGTTCGTCGATCACGCGGGCGGACATTACAGCATCGGAACGGTGTTCGATCGTGGAACACCGAAGGCGATCCACGCGTACGAGGAGTTGCTTCAGTATCCCGACAGCGGAGGTCCGGCGATTCGAGCGCGAAGCGTCGAGATCGATCCGTGGGTCCACGAGATGCTCGGCCTGTTAGAAGCAATCGAGTGGACTGGACCCGCCCACATGGACGTGTTGTTCGATCCGGACGATGAGACGTACAAACTGCTCGAGGTGAACCCGCGAATCTGGAGTTCGATCGCGTTGGCGATCGGGTCGGGCGTCGATATTCCTTCGACCATACTCGATATCGCAACGCAACGGGAACTCGAAACGTCGGACGCGTATCACACCGGCCAGATCTATCGGTGGGTGCTCCCGAACGAACTGCTTTGGGCGGTCGACGGGCGGAAGACGCCCGCCCGAATCAGGCGACTGCTCGAACGTGACGGCGACGCAACGACGTATAGCATCCTCTCCCGAGACGATCCGGGTGCGGTCGTCGGGACCACGCTGCAGAGTGCGAGATTCCTGTTGGACTCCGAAAAGCGGGCGGAGATCTTCGGGAGGGGATGGCGAGATGCGTGAGGGCGATCGAGCGGATGAGAAAGATACACAAGCAAACATGAACAATAATCGTAATCAGATCGACACCGGAAGCGACAGTATCTCACAACTAACCGATTCGGCGGTCGTTCGACAGAACGGCCACTCACGCCGCATAAACGACCAGAACTCGACGCGGAGGACTGATGAAACGGTGAGCGAAAGCATCGAACGTTCGAGCCAACTCAACGTATTGCAGATCGCGAGTTCGCAGATGGAATTCTACAAGGACCAAGTGAGAATTCTACGAGAGTTGGGCGTCACCTGTGACTCGCTTGCGTATCCACCGGATCCGAGCCATACGGAGGGAGACATTCGGAGAAAACGAATTCATGAGGGATGGCTGCGGGATCTCTACGGCCATAACGCGTTGTATTACGCGTATCGAGCGGTGGATTTCTATCCGCGAATTCTCAAAACAGCGATGCAAAACGACTACGACGTCGTCCATCTCAACTCGGGAATGATCGCTCCGCTCGGGCTGTTACAGCCGGAGCGACCGATCGTATTGACACTGTGGGGCGATGACCTCCTCGGAGATCGGTTAGGCGGGTATCAACCGGCGATAACCAAATTCTGTGCGAAACGCTGTGATCGAATCATCGTTCGCAGCGAAGAGATGCGAGAGGCGTTGCCGTGCGATGCGGAAGTGATCCCGAGCGGGATCGATATGTCGAAGTTCAAACCCGTCGATCGAACGAAGGCACAGGAGACGATCGGCTGGGAAACGGACGCGCGACATATCCTGTTCCCGTACTCGAAGAAGCAGGAGAAAAAGCGGTATCCGGTCGCGAAAGAGATCGTCGAGCACGTAAACAAGCAGTTCGAGAGCCGCGTGACGCTGCAAGTCGTCGACGACGTTCCGCACGAGAAGATGTATCTCTACTACAACGCGGCGGATGCGCTCATCCTCCCCTCGCTTCGGGAGGGATCGCCGAATACGGTAAAGGAAGCGATGGCCTGTGACGTGCCGGTGGTTTCGACGGACGTCGGCGACGTCGCGACGCGGCTCGGTCCCGTCAAAAACTCCTACGTCTGTGCATCGGACGAAGCGTTAGAGGACGCGCTGGTGTCGGTGCTCGAGACCGGCGAGCGATCGGACGGTCGAGGATACGTCCAAGAACTGAGCTTAGAGCGAATGGGGGAACGACTGATCGAGATTTACGAATCAGTGCTGGAGGAACGCGACTCGTGAGCCTGCCAACGGATGCGCACGTCTGTTTCATCTGCCCGTACATCGAATCGTATCTGAAACCGGGGAGCGGGACGCACGTCGGCGGCGCCGAGCGCCAACAACACCTGCTCGCGACGCAGTTGCAGGAGAACGGAAACGACGTCTCGTTTATCACGTTCGAAGGGGACGGTGATCGATACGAACGGATCGACGGATTCGACTGTTGGCGAACGCTGCCGCCGACGAACGACGTTCGGCGGACGCCGTCCGTCTTGGTGAAGTTGCTCCGGTCGATTCGCCGCGTCGACGCCGACGTGTTTTACGTTCGTGGGAATCCACCGCTTTGTATTCTGTCGAGCTACTGCTGTTCGCTGCTCGGTGAGCGACTCGTGTACGTCGTCGCCAACGACTCGAACGTCGAACTCTCACGGCTGTCTACACACCACGGAATGTTCGAGTATACACTGCCTAAGTTGGGATACGTGGACGCGATGCGACGGGCCGACCAAGTCGTGGCGCAGACCGAACACCAGCGAACGATTCTCAACGACGTGTTCGGGATCGATGCGACGGTTATTTCGAACGGATACACCGTTCCCGATGAGACGGCGCTGAGGCCGGCTCAAGAGCGCAGTTATGTTCTTTGGGTGGGCAGTTTAGATCCCGATCAAAAGCGGCCCGAGCGAGTGTGTGAACTCGCAGAGCGGCTTCCGGACGTGCCGTTCAAGATGGTCGGTTGGACGACGGACGAATCGTATCGGGAAACGCTCATAAAGCAGATGTCGGCTCATTCGAACCTGTCGTTCTAGGGTTTCGTCCCACCGGACGAGATCGACCCATACTATCGCGACGCCGTCGCGCTCGTCAGCACGTCCGAACACGAGGGATTTCCGAACACGTTTCTGGAAGCCTGGCGATTCGGTGTTCCAGTCGTCTCGCTGTATCCCATGCTCGACGGGGTCGTTGAACGAGAAGACCTCGGCGTCAACGCCGGTT
>SKKJ01000122.1 GCA_007121575.1 Natronomonas sp. | reverse complement strand
GCGTCGCGAGTCCGGCGAGATGCGGCGCTTCCGGGAGAATCAGCTCCGTCAGTCCCGTCTCGACTGCCCCGCGACTTCCCGGTAGACAGAACACTGGCGTGCCGGAAACGACCCCGCCGACCGCTCGGGAGGCCATCGCACGGTGGCCGATCTCCTCGAACGAGAGCCGTCGAAAGAGTTCACCGAACCCCGGAATGTCACGTTCGAACAAGCCCTCACAGGCGGCGGGCGTCACGTCGTCGATCGTCATCCCGGTGCCGCCGGTCGTGATGAGACAATCGACGTCTTCACGACCCGCGAGCCGGTCGGCGGTGCCGCGGATCGCCGCGAAATCGTCTCGGACGAGTTCGCGCGCCGTCACTCGCCCGCCGAACTCTTCGATGAGTTCTGCGGCGGTGTCCCCGCCGGGATCGTCGACCGGAGCTCGTGAGGAGGAGACGGTCACCACCGCGACGTATAACGGTTCGATGACGTCGTGCCCGTCGGCGTCGACGCCGCGACGGTCCGCAGGCGTGAGGCGTTCATCGCTCATAGCTGTACCGTCGCTCCGTTCTGATTCGGGAACGGATTTTCAATCACGTCGTGTTCAACACTCCCTTCGGCGTCTGAGAGGAGACACTCGTCCAGCCTGCGTCCGAGC
Source organism: Natronomonas sp. (assembly GCA_007121575.1). Taxonomy (GTDB): domain Archaea; phylum Halobacteriota; class Halobacteria; order Halobacteriales; family Haloarculaceae; genus Natronomonas. The sequence continues at coordinate 3,134 of SKKJ01000122.1, read as the reverse complement.
TCGTCTCGGTCGATCTCTCGCCCGATCACGACGAGTTCGGTCTTTCTGTCGCCATATTCGTCGTTCCAGTCCGGCTGATGAATCTCTCGATACCGTTCGCGCTGTGCTTTCGGCAGCGATGCGATCCACCGACCCGCCGCTTCGATCTGTGTCTGTCGACCCGCCTTGGAGACGGTGAACGCATACTCGGATCGACCCGCGATGTGGAGGTACCCTTTCACGCGAACGACCGAATCCGGGAGGTCCCTCAGTGCGTCAGCGAGTCTCTCGGGGTGCATGGGACCGCGCCGGCGATACACGAACGAGTCGATTCCGTATCTCTCCGGCGGGTGGAGATGTTCGTACTCGTCGTGGCTATCGACTGCGTGACCGTCGCTGTGGGCATGTGCATCGCTGTGCTTCTCACCGTGATGGGTCTGGCCGTCCTCTCGGTGTTTTCGATCGTGCTCGACGGCTCGTTTCCAGCTCGCGGCGTTCGAGACCGTCTCGAGATCGAACCGACCGGGATCGAGAACCCTCTCTGGATCGATCCGGCCATAGGTCGTCTCATACAGCGTTGCTTCGGGTTGTACCGTTCGAATCAGTTCGATGACGTCATCCACTTCCGTTTCGCTCACCAGATCGGTTTTGTTGAGCACGATCGTATCGCAGAATTCGATGCCTTCGATGATGAGGTCCGAAAGCGGTCGTCTCTCATCGTTGTGTCGTTCGCTGCGTGAAACGTCGCCCGTCCGAAACGTATCGTAGAACTGTCGGGCATCGACCACCGTCGTGACACTGCTGAGCTCGTAGAACGTCCCGACGTGACTGTCGAGAAACTGTCGGACGATCAGCCCCGGTTCGGAGATCCCGGACGGTTCGACGAGTAAATACTCGAACGATTCCTCCAACGCGAGCTCGGTGATAGCCTGCTCGAACTCGCTTTGCATGCCACAGCAGATACAGCCGTTCGACAGTTCGACGACGTCGCGATCGCCGTCCACGCGGCGTTGGATCTGTGCCGCGTCGACGTTGACCTCACCCATGTCGTTGACGAGGACGGCGACTTCATAGCCGTGATCGGCGGTCAGGACGTGCTTGAGCGTCGTCGTCTTCCCCGCCCCGAGCGTCCCCGATAACACGGTTACTGGCACGCTCATATTACCTGTCGGCCAGCGCGAGTTCGCGTTGGCCCTCCGTGCCGAACGGGTCCGGATAGCGGCCCCAGTCCGCATTCATCTCGCTGTCGCTCAACAGGCACGACTCGAGCTTCGATCTCAGCCGCTCCGGATCGTACTTTCTACCGATGAAAACCAACTCGACGCCTCGATCGCCCCACCTGTCGTCCCACTCGTCTTCGAGATCGGGAAGCGTCTGTAGATATCGCTCCTGTTGTTCCGGTGGTAACGTCGCGATCCATCGACCGTTCGGACCGGCACGGACGGATCGGCCGGCCTTATCGAGCCCCATGGCGATATCCTCTCGACCCGCCGACCAAAAGAACCCTTTCGCACGGATGACCGCATCGGGAAGCTCCCCGAGAAGCGCGGCGAACCGTTCGGGATGGAACGGTCGATTCGCCCGAAAGACGAACGACTCGACCCCGTGTTCGTCGCTCGGATCGTGGTGATGGTCGTGTTTGAGCTCGTGCTTCCAGCCGGCGGAAGCCCGTGCCGCTTCGAAATCGAACCGATCAGTCGCGAGAATCTCACCGGGATCGACTGCACCGAACTCCGTCCGAACGAGCTCCGCTCTCGGCTGCAACGTCCGGAGGACGGCTTCGATCTCGTCGAGCTCCGATTCGGGAACGAGATCGCACTTGTTTACCAACAGCACGTCACAGAACTCGATTTGATCCAGTAAGACCTCCTCGGGAATGCGATCGGTACCGCCCGCCGCGTCTTCGCTCGTGAGCGCCGTTCCCGAATCGAATCCGGTGTACATCGCGTGGGCGTCGACCACCGAAACCATCGTATCGAGATGATAATCCGCCGTGGGATCGTACTCGGAGTCCTCGAAGCCGAGGACGAACGTCTGTGCGACCGGAATCGGCTCGGAGATCCCCGAGGATTCGACGAGCAGATAATCGAACTCTCGGTTCTCGACGAGCGCGCCGATCGCATCCAACATGTCCCCACGAAGCCGACAGCAGATACAGCCGTTCGACATCTCGATGATCTGCTCGTCGGTTTGGGACAGCTCGGACTGCTGCTCGACGTGTTCGGCGTCGACGTTGACTTCGCCCATGTCGTTGACCAAAACGGCGACCTCATAACCGTGATCGGCTGTTAACACGTGATTCAGCGTCGTGGTTTTCCCGGCACCGAGCGCTCCAGACAGCACCGTCACGGGTATCGTCTCGCTCATACGGGTTTGGTTAGGAAACACTCGTATAAAATTGTTAGTTATTACTAATAATATAAATTATAATAATAAAAACTATGTCACTTCGGTGATGAATTCTCCGATATGCCGGTAGTCAGCGTCTCAATGCCCGAACATCTGCTCGGAGATCTCGATGCGTTCATCGAAACACACGGATATAGCGGCCGCAGCGAAGCCGTCCGTGACGGTGCCCGTCAGCTACTCGGCGAATTCGATGACATCGAGTCGGACGGTCCCGTCGGCTGTGTCATCACGACCGTCTTCGATCACGATTCGGGTGCGGAGGTCGTGCTCTCGAAACTGCGTCACGCACACGAAGAACTCGTCACTTCGAACGTTCACAGCCACGCTGGGGGTGCGTGTCTAGAGCTGTTCGTCGTCGAGGGGCCGATCGAGTCGATCAGTTCGTACGTGACACGGCTTCGAACCGTCGACGGCGTGAACACGGTCGAGTACTCGATCATCGATCCGGAGCAACGGACGGTCACGTAACCGCTCTCTCGGCCGTTCCGTTCACCGAGTCGCGAGGACGATGAGCGCAGTCGTGTCCTCGATCGCTCGTGGCGAGATCGTTTGATCGCCATCGAAGCGAGCGACGTCGTCCGTCCGCAGCTCCTGAACCGACTCGCCGAGTCGGAGCTCGATACGGCCGGAGACGACGTAGAGGACGATCTCTCGATTCGGGTGGTCGTGCGGTGGCACCGTCTCGCCGGCTTCGAGTTCGAGGCGGATCGTTTTCGGCTCGTGTTCCGGAAAGACGACGGCGTGCG
>SKKJ01000006.1 GCA_007121575.1 Natronomonas sp. | reverse complement strand
CGGCATCCGTCGCGTCTCGATCGTTGGGATCGCGGCCGGACAGGGAATCGTTCTCGGCGTACTCGGCGGTCTCGTCGGCGTTCTCGTCGCGATTCCCGCGGCCACGCTCCTCAACCGAGTGATCGCGGAACTCGTCGGTTTCGAGGGGCTCGTTCAGATCGAAACGCAGTTTCTCATCGGTGGATTCGCCCTAGCCGTCTGTATCGGAACCCTGAGTGCGTCGGTCGCCGCGTGGCGGCTCTCGCGGTTGCCGCCTCTGCATCGACTGCAAGCGGCGTGAATGGGCCGTTTGTCACTCGACGATTATCCAGAAATTCTTGCCTGTAAATGCCAGATGCGATCCGGTATACCGAAAGCGCTCATGTCGTCCATTTCGTGAGCTATCAGTATTTAATCACCCATTATATAATGGTATAGAGTATGTCATAAATGGAGGAGTATGTAACCTCGATCGAGGACCATAGGTGTGTTTTACCGAGAGAGATACTTGAAAGGAGACAGACATTCAAGGGCCAGTAGAGATGCGTTTCATACTGCACGGTGACGGACGATGACCCGCTTCGGGATCGTTTCCCCGGAGTGGCCCACGCAGTATCGATCGGACGTGACGGTCATCGACGTCCGCGAACGGCACGATTTCATCGAGATCGGCCACATTCCCGGTGCGAGGAACATCCCGTACGACTCGTTTCGGGATTCAGGCAGTGGCTCGGCGGGAAAGCTGCCGATTCGTGCGGATTTCGAGGAACTCCTCGGTGAGGCTGGAATCGGTCCCGACGACGATATCCTCGCATACGACGGGGAGAACGGCGTCTACGCCGCTCGGTTTTTGTTGACGGCCGATGTCTTCGGACACGGAGGCCGCCTCCGATTGCTCGATGGCGGCTTCGAATCGTGGCGAACGGTCGCCGAAACCGAAACGGGAACCGTTGAGCACGAACCGACCGATTACAGGGCGAATTCCCCGGAAGAAACGCGAACGCCCATCGTCGAGCGCGAAGACGTCGAGGCGGCGGTCGAGGACGATACGATCCTCCTTGATACCCGGACGCCGACGGAGTACAACCAAGCGCACATACCGAGCGCCGTCCAGCTCGGTTGGGAGTCGCTGCTCTCGGACGGGCGGCTCCGTCCCGAGGCCGAAATCAAGCAGCTGCTCGAAGAACGGGAGATAACGAGGGATCGCCGGATCATTCTCTACTGTAACACCGCACGCCGACTCAGTCACACGTACGTCGTGCTCAAACATCTCGGCTTCGAACGCGTCGAGTTCTACGAGAAAAGCCTCACGGACTGGATTCGACAGGAATCGCCCACGTGGGATCCCGAGGGAACCGCGGCGATCATCCGCGAGTACGCCGAGTCGGGCGGCGACGTCGTTCGCGCCGAGTTGGGCGACGACGTATCCGGCCGCCTGAAACTCGTCGGTATCTACGGCACGAAACACGACGGTTACTACATGCTTCGGACGAAGATTCCGGGCGGACAACTCACCGGCGAGCAAGCGCACACGATAGCCGATGTCGCACACGAGTTCGCTCGCGCCCCCGAAGCGTACGGAGGGAACCAGCAGAACCCGATTTTCGGAGACGTCTATCTCGACGTGACGACCCGACAGGACATCCAGATGCACTGGATCGAACTGGAGGATATCCCGGAAATCTGGGATCGGTACGAAGCGGTCGGACTCACGACAATGCAGGCCTGTGGCAACTCGGTCAGAAACGTCGTCTGCTGTCCCGCCGACGGTCTCGGTGCGGCTCCGATGGAAACGGACGATCTCGCCGACGAGATCACCGACCGGTTCCTCTTAGACGAGTACTACGCCAATATGCCCCGCAAATTCAAGGTGAGCGTCACGGGCTGTCACGAGAACTGCGCTCGCGCCCAGATCAACGATATCGGGTTTCTCCCGGCCCGGAAAGACGGCCGGCTGGGGTTCCACGTGCTCGTCGGTGGCGGCCTCTCGGACGGCCCGCGCGCGGCCAGCGACCTCGACGTCTTCATCGAGCGCAAGCAGGTCATCCCGCTCGTCGAGGCGGTGGCGGACGTGTTTATGCGACAGGGAAACTATCTCGATATCGCCGCCAATCGCCTTCGATTCCTCGTCGAGGCGATGGGTATAACGCAGTTTCGCGAGGAGGTCCAACGTCGGTTCCCGTTCGAGTTCGAATCGGCGGGCGAGGAACTGACGACCAGCTACCGCGGGGATCATGTCGGCGTTCACGAACAGACGGACGGGAACCGGTACGTGGGTCTGAACGTCCCGACCGGACGGCTCCTCGCCGGGGAGTTCCGGACGCTCGTGAGCCTCTCAGAGGAGTACGGCGACGGCGAGGTTCGACTCACGCTCAATCAGAACGTCCTGTTGCCGCATATCCCGCCGGAATCCGTCGACGAGCTGCTGGCCGAACCGCTGCTCGAAACGTACCGACCCAATCCCGGTCCGTTCGAACGCGGCATCGTCACGTGCACGGGGTCGGAATTCTGTACGTACGGCATCATCGAGACGAAAACGCGCGGTCTTCGATGGGCTCGGGAACTCGATGCACAGATCGCAGCCAGCGACGAGATCGATGAATCGGACCTCCCCGAGGCGATCCGGATTCACATGAGCGGCTGCTCGGCCTCCTGCGCTCAGCCACAGATCGGCGATTTCGGGCTGCGCGGCGAACGATACCGCGACGATACGGAAGAGGTTCCGGCCGCAGACGTCGGTCTGGGTGGCGATCTCGAACGGGGCGAGTTCATCGATTGGATCGCCGGCAGCCTCCCGATCGATGACGTTCCCGACGCGATCCGGCGAAGCGTGCGTTGTTATGCGCGGGAACGGAACGCCGACGAGTCGTTCGGAGACTGGACGAGACGGCAGTCATTCGATCGGCTTCGAGCGCTTCTGTACGGCGAGACCGTTCGTCCGAAACAGCAAACGGAGGTGAGCTGAAATGTCCAAAACGAACCACCCTCCGAAGAATCCCGTCCGGTACGAACCGCGGATCCCGAGCGTCGGGTCGGATCCGCGCGAAGCGCCCGGCGAGGTAGACGAACCGGCCGAGAAGATCTGGTTCCGCGACCTCGATGAGGCCGTGATCGAAGCAGGCCGATGTGTCCAGTGTGCGAGCTGTGTGGCCGCCTGTCCATCCGATTCCATAGGTATCGACGAGGAGGAGGGCCGCCCCACGCTGGTTCGGATGTGTACCGGCTGTTCGAGCTGTTGGGACTACTGTCCGCGAAGCGGTCTTCGCTACGAGAGCCTCGTCGAACGCGTTCGTGCGGAGCGGGGGCTCGAAACGCCGTCTGTCTACGCCGCTCGGGCGAAACGCGCCGAGACCAGGGTCGCCGGGCAGGACGGCGGGGTCGTGACGGAACTGCTGGCGACGTTGCTCGATCGCAGCGAACTGGACGGCGCGTTGGTCGCGCGTGAAGATCCCGATCGGCCGCTTCGCGGTGTGGCGACGATTGCGACTTCGGGCGAGACGCTGCGCGAGGCCGGAGGGAGCGTCTACAATCAGACGATGGGGCTCGGACAGATCGACGCGCTGCTGGAGGAGCACAGCCTCGAAGATCCGGCGCTCGCCGTCGTCGGCACTCCGTGTGTGATTCAGGGCGCAACCGCGTTAGAGCGGTACGACCACGACTCTGCGTCGCCGTTCGCCCTCACGGTCGCGCTCATGTGTACCCGAAGCTTCGAGTACGACCGGCTCGTCGGGCAGCTCTCCGCGTTCGGCGTCGATCCGGCGTCGGTCGAATCGATCGACGTGACCGACGGCGTCCTCTCCGCGCACGACGCCGACGGCGAGCCGCTGTTAGAAGAACCGGTCAGTGCGTTCTCGGCATCAGGATTGCGCGGCTGTGATGAGTGCGCCGATTTCCTCGGCGAGGCGGCTGATCTCAGCGCCGGCAGCGTCGGGAGCGACGACGGACAGACGACATTCGTCGTCCAGACCGAGCGCGGCGAGCGCGCGTGGGAACTCGCGTCGTCCGCGCTGGAGTACGCAGAGCTCGACAACACCGAGTCGATGGAAGGGCTAGCCTCGTGGAACGAACAGCGAGCGAAACGCTTGCTCGAACGGGAGTACGACCCGAACGGACCGGTCGGTATCGATCGATCCGAACACATCGAAGCGTACGAGCACACAGAGCGCGAGCCGAGACCACTCAATCCAGCCCGCGTCCATCAATACGAGGAGTGGTGTTAGTGAACGATAGCGAGCGACGAGCGACGGATCGTTCCGTCCAAGCCGAAACAGAGGCCGAAACCGAGACCGCAGATCGCCATCTCGATTCGATCCCGGACGGAGCCGGGTGTACGGAGATCTGGGAACACTTATCCGAGCAGCGCGAAAGCCGCGAAGACGGCGATGAACTCCGGACGGGAGACACCAAGTGAGGGATAAAACGCGTGGCGACAGCGGGTTAAAACGTGTATACGCCAGACAGGAGAAACCACGAGTACACTCGGGCGAGCAATCACACCGAGGGTGATCGCGTTGGGATCGATCACTCACACGCCGCTCGATCGACCGCCGTGAACTCGATTCGGGCTCCCCCATCGTTTCCGTCGACGAGGACCACTCGCCAACCGTGAGCTTCAGCGATCGATCGAACGATCTCTAAGCCGAGGCCGGATCCCTCCGTGGAGGTCGAATACCCGGAGGTAAGTGCGGTCTGCCGATCGCGCTCGGGGATTCCGGGCCCATCATCCTCGATAAAGAATCCGTCGTCGAGATCGCCAACCACGATGTGTACGTCGGCCCCGCCGTGTTCGACCGCATTCCGAAAGAGGTTTTCGAAGATCTGCCGCAACATCATCGAATCAGCCAGTATCGATTGTGTGGTTTCGATAGCAAGCGTCGCTGAATCGGTCTCGACCGTTTCCCACGCCTGGTCAGCGACCGCTGGCAGCATCGCTGGCTCGATCTCGTTGAGTTGTTTGCCCTCGCGTGCAAGCATGAGAAGCTCTTCGGTGAGTTCTTCGATCCTGGCATGTGCGTTCTCGATTCGATCGAGCGCGTCGTGATCGACATCGGATCGAGCTAGTTCGAGAAAACCTTGGGCGACGCTGAGAGGATTTCTGAGATCGTGTGAGATGGTTGCGGCAAACCGGTCGAGGTGTTCGTTTTGGCGTCGGAGTTTCTCCTGTCGGCGTTGCTGAGCCGTCTCATCGCGGAGTATCAGGACCCAGCCGACGTGCCGTCCACCGCGAGTTAGCGATGTGACGAACACTCGATAATATACCGACCGCTCGAGACCACGTTCGATTTCGATGAGTTCTCCGGACACGGTTTCGAGTTCGAGGCCACCGAAGCGGGATGGAAGCGATGCACCCGATCCAGCGTCCGCCTGTTCGAGCACCGTTCGGCCCTCACCATTCACGTGAACGATCCGCCCATCGCGATCGAGGACGAAGATTCCGTCCGGCGAGTATTTCATCGCGGTCGTGTAAGCGAGTGGGGGGAGCGCGAACAGCCTGTATCGAACCAGGAGAAATCCGAGAACGACCGTCGAAACCGCAGCGGATGTCGGGACGAGATTGATCCGGTCGTCTACGAACGGCGGCACCGCGGCCTGCGTAAGTAGTCCGAAACCGATTGGCGCGATCACGGCCCCTGTGATCAGCGCCGATTGAGGATAATACGTCGATCCGATGCGCCACGTTTCGATCAACAGCAGCGCGAGCGCCGCCAGAACTAACACAGTGCTGTAGAACATAAAAACGAGAAATCCCGGACCGTCGTGAACACGAACGACGACGAGGCCGTTCGTGAACTGTTCGGTGCCAGCGACGACCACACCTCCAGGATCGACGAACAGGAGGGCCACGAAGAGACACGGGAGGACGAACACACCGCCAACGACGGTGGGCCGAAGCCACCGGGTTCGGTCGGTGTATGCGATCACGAACAGAAAGAAAAGCGGTGGCAAGACGGCCGCTCCAACGTGGAGGAGCCGATAAAACAACAGCTTGGTATCGGGGTTCACGTGCAGAAGTTTGAGCGCTGAAAACCCGGTCCAAACGAGTGTGGCGATCGTGACCCAAAAAAAGAGCACGACGACCGGATCGCGCATACCGGATGTGTATTGAACGAGGGCGTAGCCCGCCAAAAACAGCGTCACGACGAAAGCAAATACTGTCGGAGTAGCGAAAACGGTGATCTGCCAAATCACACCCTACACACCACGAGTATGAATAAAAAGCGCGTATGTCCTTTAAATATATATCGCCTCTGTTCGGTCGATGACGGCCCCGGTGAGAACCTCCTCTCGATCACGCCGAATCAAGCGCTTGCAAGAGCGTGATCGAGATCCTGTTTCCGTCGGGTTCGACCGGTTCGTGCGAGATCAATCCACCGGACATCGTCACCATCCAGTGGACAAGCCACAGGCCCAACCCGGTCCCGTGTTGGATGGGTGATTCGTCTTCACCGAAGAGTCTGGTCAGCTCCAGATCCGAGATCGGAGGGTTCCGGTCCTCGATATGGATGGTGACTACGCTTCGACGAGAGTCATCGGGTGGAAGCGCCACGGTACCCGTCTCCATCGAGACGAACACGTTCGGATCAGATTCCGACGCGTGCCGGATCGCGTTTATCACCAACTCCCGAATCGCTATCGAGACGGATTTCGGAGCCAATACGGAGGCGTCGGCGTCGATCGACGTATCGAGCGTCACCGTTTCAGACGAATCGTTGACGGGCGAAAGCGCGTCGGCGATCAGCGTCTCGATATCGACTTCGTTCGGAACGAACGATGCCTGTTTGATGTGCGCTTCGATCCGGCGGGCGGATTCGCTCAGTTCGAGCAGCCGAATCGCCGCCTCCCGGGCATCACGGGCCGCGCCGAGTTCGTCATCGTACTCGTCTTCGATCAACGCGAGATTACCCAAGATCACGGTCAAATCGTTTCGGATGTTGTGACGAAGCGTCTGCTGTAGCAACTCGGTTCGCCGCTCCTGTTCGACCCGGGTCGTGATATCGGTTTGAAATCCGATGAAGTGCCGTAGGTCACCGGAATCATCGAATACCGGCGTGATCTGGACGTTATTCCAAAACGGAGTGCCGTCCTTTCGATAGTTCAAGATATCCCGTGTGATCGGTTCTCGGTTGTCGATCGCCGCTCTAAGCGCGGCTTTCGAGTCGTCTTCGGTCAACGGCCCCTGCAAAAACCCGAAGTCGCGGCCGAGCACCTCCGCTTCGGTATACTGGGTCAGCTCACAGAACCCGTTGTTCACGTACGTAATCGGGTTTCCGAGCTCGTTCGGATCGGTGATCACGATACCGACCGGCGCTTCATCGATCGCGTGCGTTCGTAACTCGAGTTCGGCTTCGCGTTGTCGTTGGGTCGTCACGTCGCGATCAGAGATCAACAGCGACGTCACGTTCCCGGCCTCATCCGTCACCGGACGGAAAACTCCGTCAACGATGAGATTCGTCCCGACCGCCCGTGTGAGATCGAATTCGAACGGGACGTATTCGCCTTTAGCCGCCTGTTCGATGCACTCTCGGACCCGCGTTTTGAGCTCGACATCACCGTCGAACCACGGCGTTTCCCACAGTGGTGATCCGACGATTGCATCCAACTCGTGATCGATATACGAAAGCGCAGTCTCGTTGACATCGATGACCGTCCCATCGGTTTCGAGCAGACCGACGAGGATGTTCGGATCGTTGAACATCGCTTCGAACCGGCGAACGTTCCGTTGGAGCTGTTTCTCGCGCTGTTTTCGTTCCTCGATATCCCGGAAGATCGACAACGAGGCCGGCACACCATGATACTCGATTTTCGTGACAGAGATCTCGACCGCCCGGCGATCACCGCTCGTGGTTTCCAATTCGAGTTCGTACTGATTCGGGGACGGGCCGTCCTCACCGCTGAGTCTCGATTTCCGATGTGCGTTGAGCGTCTCTTTATATTCCGGTGCGACGAACGCATCGGCCGGCTTGCCAAGCAGTTCGCCCTTCGGTCGCCCGACGAGTTCCGCAAAGCGTTCGTTGACGAAGATAACGGTCCCGTCTTGGACGATACGGATGCCGTCGTTGCTCTGTTCGACGACGGCTTCGTACTTTGATTTCGTCTCTTTAAGCTCCCGTTTGCGCTCTTTCCGGGTCGTGATATTTCGGCCGATCCCGACGAGTCCGAGTACCTCACCCGCCGCGTTCGTCAACCGCCGACCGGTGAACTCATGTGGGATCAACGTGCCGTCGCTCGTTTCGATGTTCGCTTCGACCGTCGCGTGTCCTTCCACCAGCGTTTCGTTGATTGCGGCTAAAATACGGTCCCGTTCTTCAACCGGAAAGAAACCGATCGCTGAAGTTTCCGCAATTTCTTCGCTCGATCGGCCAGTTATCTGCTCTAAGCGCCGGTTCCAACGCTCTAATCGGCCATCCGAACCAAGGACATAAAACACGTCGTTGAGCGTATCGAGCGCTTGATCGATGAATTCGCGCTCTGTTTCGAGCTCTTCCTCGTGTGTTTTTCGTTCGGTGATATCTCTGCTAAATCCGACGAGGCGGATGATATCATCGCTGTCGTCACATATCGGTTCTCCTTTCGCCCAGATCCATCGCGCTTCACCGTGTTCATCGAGGATTCGGAATTCGAAATCGATCGAAGAACCACTCGATAGCTCAGCCATCGTTCGTTCGACGAGCGATCGGTCCTCCGGGTGGACCGCCTCCACGAAATCGGTCGGGTTGTGCTTGATCGCGTCGACGGGGCGGTCCCACACGTCCTCGTATCCCGAGATGAACTGGAGTTCATCCCAGTCTCGGTCGAAGATCCACAGACAGTCCGTCGTTGCCTCGGGAGGTCGTCGAACCAGGTTCGTGCTTGGTCCGCCACACGACGTTCTCGGTGCTGTGTGACTGCGTTGACGATCCGATCGCCGAGGTCTCGGACAGCGGCGGGCTCTCGGCTTTTCTCGAGATATTCGGTCACATCGAGCGAGATCGCGGTTCGAGCCACCGCCTCAGTTCCATCGTTCGTATATAAAACGAACGGCAACGATCCGTCCGTTTCGCGAACCCGTTCGAGACACGCGATCCCATCGAGCGTATCGGCTCCCTCGAAGTGATACTCACAGACGAGACAATCGATCGTCGCGGATTCCGTTCTGAGATAGTCGAGTCCATCGCGCGGGGAGTCGGCTGTCCGGACTTCGATACAGTCAAATTCGGAACGAAGCGTCTCAGGAATAGACTCTCTAAATTCCGATTCGTCGTCGATATACAAAATCTGAATCGAAGTTTCAGACGAGAGAGACATATCTATCTACGCCATGGGTAGATCCGTACTTGAACGTGCGGATAGCGAACGAGACGTCCGGTATCGGGGCGAGGAAACGACCACGCTGAACAGAGTGACGACGCACCGTCTGGGAAAAATATATAAGTATGTCGGAGGAAACGAGCAGGAAACTGACGAGAACATATAAATATCTATATACTAGGATCGCGCAAGAGAGTGTGTATCACAGCGACGCATAGACGAAATCCGACGACATGTCAGTTAAGTACCCACAGCGGAGATCAAAGGCTCACCGAAAGCGAAGCCAAGCGCTAGAAGAGCGTGACGGCGATGACTCGATGTGGTGGCGGCTGAATGGAACGATCAGGTTTTACGGGCTGTGTCTGTTGGTCGGAACGAAGGCGGCGGATATCGTGACGACCGTCATCGGCGTCAAATACATACCCACGATCGTCGAAGCGAATCCCTTCGCGGATTGGATCTTCGTTGAATGGGGTCTGTTTACCGGCTTGACGGTGCTCGGCTTTGCGACGGTGCTTTTCGCGTTCATCGCCGCCGAGCTATTCGCCATCGAGGTCCGGCGACGGCTCGGGTTGCCGAAAACCGCGTTGCTCGCACAGGCATCGATCTATGCGACGCTCTCGCTTTTGTTCGGGCTCGTCGCCATTCAAAACGGACTGTTGATCGCCGATCAGGTAACGTATATGCTCGGTGATCTGCTCATTCCGCCGGGAGGAACCTAACCGACCAACGAACACGATGAGAGAACACAACCGCGATAACGAGACGCAGGGGACAACTGTACAAACGAATCGACGACACGCCGAGACGGACCTCAACTCGAACAAGAGCGTGCTGGTCAGCGTCGAGCGAACCGAAACGCTCGTCAATCACGTCGATCTCGAACGAATCAATGCGGAACTTCCGGACGGATGGACGGCCAAGCCAGATCTCATACAGACGGACTCTGATCCGCTCGCGGAGACGCTTTTGTTCCGGCGTTCGCTTTCGGAACCACAGCTCGTGTTGAAGCCGGCCGATCCACGCACGCCGACGAAATCTATCGAGTGTTACGAGCGATCCGGTCCGCATGCGGCGAGCGAGCGGACGATGACGATCGATCGACTCCCGGAGGCGGTTCGCGTCGCCGTCAATCGAGTCCACCAGTTCGAGCGATGAACCGGCTCACCGGCCGGTATCGTATTTATACGTCGCTTTATCGGGATCGATACCGAAATCCTCGGCCATCTCTTCGGGATCGGGTTCGGTATCGGATTCGGATTCGGCGCGCTGTGCGGCCGTCTTAAACCGCTCTCGGAGTCGATCCGGCATGTGGAACGCATCCGTTTCGATGACCATCGGCACGGCATCGGGGTCGAGCATCTCGCGTTTGGCTTCCAGTCGCTCCCGGAGTGCGTCGGGGAGTGCATCCGCGCTCACTGCTTCGAAACCGAACTGGGTCAGATACTCGTGGGTGCTCGTCAACGCGTAGACGTGATCGAACCCTTTCGTTTCCGCGTCGTCGACGAGTCGTTCGATGACGTGTGCGCCGACACCCTGTCCACGCCAGCCGTTGAGCACCCCGATGCTCGTCAACTCACAGATCTCCGCCTTACCGACGGTGTGGAGTCTGATCCGACCGAACCCGGCTCGGGTGTTCGATTGTTCGTCAACGGCGATCACGTAATCGCGTGAGCGAAACGCCGTTTCGTCCAGGCCCATCGAATCGATGTGATCCAACAGCCACGCTTCGTCGCGATTGCGTGCATCCCGGACATACATGTCAGCGCATACGTACGGGGGATGCAAAACCGTTGTTGTTACGAGACTGATAGCTGTCCGCGTCGAATCACTCCGTCTCAAACGTGTTCGTCGAGAAACGACACGATTTCGGTATACGCTTCGATCCGGTTGTCGAGTTTCGAAAACCCGTGTCCCTCGTCCTCGAAGATGAGCGTGCGAACCGGAACGCCCGCCCCTGCCGCGCGTTCGGCGATCTGTTCGGCTTCCGCAACCGGGACTCGAGGGTCGTTCGCCCCGTGAAGGACGAAAAGCGGGGCGTTGATCCGATCAGCGGCATGGATCGGCGAGATCGACTCCAGCAGCTCTCTGTCGTCTTCGAGCGAGCCGTATTCGGCTTCACGGAGCGCTCGTCGCCACGAACCGGTGTTTTCCAAAAACGTCACGAAGTTCGCGATGCCGACGATATCGATCCCGGCGGCCCACCGATCCGGGTACTCCGTTAGCGCCGCGAGCACCATGAACCCGCCGTAGGAGCCTCCTTTCGCGATCAGGCGATCGCCGTCGATCCGTGGATGCTCAGTGAGCCACGCCGCGGCGGCTTCGAGGTCCGCGACCGAATTCATTCGCTTTTCGACATCGTCGAGGGCGGCGTAGGCCCGACCATACCCGGTCGAACCCCGAACGTTGGGTTCAAAGACCGCATAACCGTGGTTGAGAAAATACTGTTTCGTCGGCGAATAGGACGGCCGACGCTGGCTTTCGGGCCCGCCGTGAATATCGACGATGACCGGGTATTCATCCGCGGTATTCGATGGCGGAATCGAGAGATACCCGGGGATGTTTCGCTCATCAAACGTCTCGTAATGGATCAGTTCGGCGGCGACGAACGTCGATTCCGGGATACCGGCCGTCGGTGCCTCGGTCCACCGTTCGGCGTCGCCGGTTTCGACATCGACCACATAGACGTTCGCGTTCACCGTATCGGCCGTGACCGTGATCGCGAATCGCTCAGCTCCCTCCTCGAAGGAGACGCCACCAGCGACGCCACGGGGAAGGTCCGGCGTGGAAAACAGCTCGATTTCGGCGTCTCCGGTGAGATCGCCGACCGTCAACTCCGTGTAGCCATCGACGTTCCGAGAGTAAACACAGCGTCCAGTTTCTTGATCGATCGCGACGCCGTCGATGTTCCACGAGCCACCGGAATCTACCGTTGAGAACGCACCGGTTTCCGCGTCCAGCCGGACGAGCGCGAGCGTATCCGACTCCCGGTCGCTACAGCAGTAGACCGATTCGCCGTCAGGCCCCCACGAGAGGCTCTGATACCGGACGTCATCTTCGTGATCCGTCAGCGACGTCAGTTCGCCGGTTTCGATCTCGAGAACGCAGATGTCGCTGTCAAAATTCGATCGGGATTCGTGAACCAACACGCGCGAGTCATCGGGACTCCAGCCGGCGATCGAAAGCCACCCATCGCCCTCGAGGACGCGTTCTGGCTCGGTCGTATCGCGATCTTGGACGTAAATATCGAAGACCGACTGCTCGCGCCGATTCGACGCGAACGCGAATCGCTCTCCGTCGTGGCTCCAACCACCCCACCGATGTTTCGCATCCGGCGGCGTGAGCTCGGTGATCCGACCCACATCATCGAGCAAAAACAGCCCCTGTCGTTCGTTGCCGCCCTCGTCCATGCCGAAAATCGTCTCCATTCGGTCGGGGGCGGGCGACGCAAACGTGATTCGCTCGTCGTAAAACGTCCGCTGTGTCGGCCACCCGCCCGGTTCCTCGATCGTCCACAGCTGCGGCGTCCCGGTCGTATCCATGCGAAACGAAATCGAACCGTCCGCACGAAATGCCGCACCGAACGCGCTCCGGACGTTCAGATACCGTTCGATGTCGTACTCGTACACAGCGTGGGTGTCGGTGTCGGAGGTAATATATTCACGGCCCAACGCCCAACGCTATATATTCACGGCCCAACGCTCCTCGAAAGAAGCGGAAGCGCACCAGAGGCGTATTCGGCTCTGTTGAGGTCTCTGGCGAGCGATGGGTTTGAACCACGGTGCCGAATATAGAGGCTGTATCCCGAAGACCACTCGAAAAGCATCATCTCTCAACGGAGCCGATGAAGGCGTACGGAACTATACCGAATGAGCCCCGGTCCCGATTACGCCTTGATTGTGGCTTTAGCCTCTGCCTCGATGAGTTCCTTGGTGGTCTGAAGCGAGTTCTTGAACTGGCGTTTGTTGTATCGCTTGCCGACCGGCTCGATCACTCGCTCGAGCAATGAGTCACCGAACACGTAATCGGCTTGTTGGATAACCCTCGTTCCGTCGTCGGTTTCGGAGTAGTGGTAGTGTAACTCGCCGGTCATTCCCGGACTTTCGAATCTGGTGACGGTGTGTTCGTTCGGTTCG
>SKKJ01000187.1 GCA_007121575.1 Natronomonas sp. | reverse complement strand
GTAGATGGTCTGAAGCGGCTCGAACGTCGGCCTCGAGACGCGATCTCTGTACTCTTCGGGCGGAAGCAATTGAACCGCTCCGTTCTCTTCGACGACGCGTTGGTCGTTTTCGAGCCGTCTGAGGACCGCGGTGTGGAGTCCGCTCCAGCGACCCGGGATCGCCTCGCGCAGGCTGTCCTCGTCGGGATACTCCCGGATCGAGAGCGGCCCGATGAGGTCGATGTAGGCTTTTTCGATGTGGCGACGGTCGGTTCCCTCGAACTCACAACCGGGATCGTGGAGGTTGCTCGTCGTCCGACAGCCGGGACAGCGATACCTGAGGCGCACGGATAACCGTGAGGACGGCGGGCTTGAAAGGCGTATCGCTCGCGAACTCGTGGGTCCCACAGGTCGGTGCGTTTATCGGCCCCGCCGCGATACCGGTGGGTATGGAGCGGCTCCACGCCCGGTATCCGTTCTTGGACGTCTCGCGGACCGCGGTCGAGGCCGCCGATATCGATCTCGCCGCGCTCATCGCGGAGAACGGCCCGGCGGTCGAGCGCGGTCACGAGCGGGTCAAGCGCGCGCTCTTGGACGGGACGACGGCCCCCGCGGAGCCACGGCTGTGGAGTTCCCGTGCGGAACTGCTTTCGTATCCCGTCGCTCGAGTGCTCGTCTCGCTGCTCGACGTTCCGGGAGCGACCGAAAAGTATGCCGCCGCGGAGGCGGCGACAGCCCGCGAGCGGTTCGTCGAGGATTTCGAAGCCGATCTCGAGTTGAAAAGCACGGGTGCCGATCGGCTCACGCTCGAACAGTTACTCGCAGATTTCGACCTTACCGGCGGCGTTAGACCCATTGGAGACGGTGAATTCGATGTGAACGTCGCGACGTATCTCGAACTCGCCGCCGAACTCGACGGCGACGAGTGGCGACTCACCCGCCGGCCCCTCGATCAGGGAACGGTCTCGATCACCCGGCCGGAGCTCTACACGCTCTTGCGTGAGGCCGTCGCGGATAACGTCGCGGACGGACTGCCGCTTTCCGTTCCCGAGAGCATCGCCGAACCGCTGTCGCCGGAACTCGCCTCGATTAAACGATCGATCGCCGATCTCGACCCTCCGATGTCGTTCGAGGCGGTGGTCCCTGGGCTGTTTCCGCCGTGTATGCGATCGCTGTTATCACGAGTGAGGGATGGCGAACTGCTGGACGATCACGCGCGGTTTTCGCTCGTTTCGTTCTTGCTCGCGACGGGCCTCGACGCTGAGGAGGTCGTCACGCTGTGTTCGGTGTCCGGCGAGGCTGCAGATACCGTCCGCGAGCAGGTCGGCCGACTTCGCGACGATGAGACGAGCGTCACCGCACCGCCGTCGTGTGTCGTGATGGACGAGTACGATCTCTGTGTGGAGATGGACGATACCTGCGAAACGATTCGGCACCCGTTGTCGTATTATGAAAAACGCATACAGCAGACGCCGGCCGATCGGATCGCCGACTGGCGTCAGTAACGCCGCGACAGTCCGACGCCGATCGCCGACATAAAGACGATGAAAAACGCCACCGAGGCGACTAACATGAGTCCGCCTTCGTCGGTCAACGTCTCGTTGGTGTACGTGTTGCCGATCCACATGATGATAACGGCGAGCGTCCCGACACCGATGAGGGCGACCACGGCTTCGACGACGGCATCCCGGTCCATGCCAACGAGTGCGGTGCTGTAGGAGAAAAACGCTTCGAAGGCGTTGCGAGACGTAAGTGGGAGGACACCCAGCGAACAGCGCGCTCCGGGTAGTGAGAAGCACGGGATGATGACCGGAGATGGACGATCCGCGAGTTGGGCTCAGTATACGCGTGTACACCCCACGTATCGGCATCGACGAACAGCTCATAACCCTCGAACACGTAGATATCACCGCATATGACGCATCCAGCATACACACCAGCGTCATCGGACTCTCCCCGCCGTCGACCCCTCGCACCCGACACGCGAAAACTCGACGATCGGGCGGTGCGGGCGTGGACCGAGCCGATGGCGGTCGTCCCTCTCGGTAACGGTCGGTACCGCGTTTCGAGCGGCTCCGGAAAGACGTATCTCGTCGATCTGTTGAGCGGCGATTGTTCGTGTCCCGATCACGAAATTCGCGGCGAGCGTTGTAAACACCTGCGGCGCGTCGCCATCGAGGTGACGGAACGGCGCGTCCCGCCACCGGGTCGAACGCGTGCGGACTGCGCGGTCTGTCGTCGACCGTCCTTCGTTCCCGAATTCGGTCCGACAGTCTGTCAGGACTGTTGGCTCGAACGCGGCGATATCGTGACCGACAGAGAAACCGGGGATTCCCTCATCGTCTACCGTCTCATCGATGAGGCTGCCGACGAGCGGTTCATCGAGGCCGCCGGGTGTACCGTCGCCGAGTATCCGAAAAACGATGGCTATCCACCATCCGATCCGATCGTCGAGGTCGTGTATCCGTTCAGCGGCGCTTCGGAAGCCGGACTCGACGATCGACCCCGGTATGCGTTCCCTCGCTCGCGGCTCGCGGCTCGCGATGAGATGCTGATCGAATAACACACGCGTTAAACGAAAACGCGGCACGCAGCGCTCATCGAAGCGCGGTAGGGCATCACTCATTTATTCGCTCCCGACATAGCTCCTATATGACTGATTGGAAGGCGGTTCTCGTCGGATTTCTCGTCGGCGTTATCGCGAGCCTGTTCGCGTTTGCAGTCCCCGTTATCGGACACATCTTCGCCGGTCTCATCGCCGGCTTCGTCGCCGGTTATCTCGCCGGCGGTGGATTCTTCAGCGGCCTTTGGCACGGGCTGTTAGCCGGTGCGTTCGGCGGGCTTTTGATCGCGCTTTTACTCGCCCTTGCCGTCTCGCTCGTCGGGGTGTCGATCGGCGGCCCGTTCGGTTTGCTCGGTGGCGTTGGCGTCTTTGCGATCGGTGCGATTATCGCGTTACTGTTGGCGATCGATAGCGCGATCGGCGGTGCGATCGGCGGCGTCCTCAGCGGTTAAGGGGTTGAACGTACTAGTACGCATATGCCTGAAATAGATCCGGACGCGCTTTTGCCGAACGAACGCGTGAAAACGGCGGTACTCGACGGTGAGATAACGCAGCTCAGCCGCGGTGCCTCGAACCGGTATGCGTCGGCGGGGGATACCTTCCTCATCGATGGAACGAGGTTTGAAGTGACGAGCGTCGACGACAGAACGCTCGGCGATCTAACCGACGCCGATGCCCGCCGAGAGGGCTCGCCGTCGCTTACGGCGTATAAAGAACGAATGCAGGCGGTTCACCACGGCGATTTCGAATGGGACGACACGAGCGAAATCAGAACCTACCGATTCGAACCCGTCGAGTAATTTGCCGTTATCGGCGGCTATTCGACTGATTCCGCTGTTTCAACCTTCTTCGCGTGTTTTTGCAGATCGGCCGCGATCGTCCTCGCTTCTTCGGCCGACAGTCTGACGGTATCCGCATGCGGCTGTAGCGTCTCGAGCTCCGTGTTATCTAGTTCAATCTGCAGCGAAACGTGGTCTGGGTTCGTCTTGGGACTCGTTACGTTCAAGACGGCGTACGCTTCTTCGGTGAAGTCGTGACCTTCGGCTTCACCTTCCAGAAGATCCAACGTCGTGTACGCGTTGACCCTCATGATCCGGTCTGCCATACTCGATATTGGCCGTGGTGGCTGGTAAGCGTGACGCCCGGTCCGTTGTCGGTTATTTTGGAAGCGCGGTTTGATCTTGGGCGTTATACGGATGGGATCCCGAAACCCACTGATAAATCCGCTCCATAGCCGTCTGGTCGGCTCGGACCCCGTCGTGATCTGTTTCCAACAGCACGTTCGTCGCTCCATCGAGTATCGGACTATCCTGACAGCGCCAAAAGAGGTTGTCATCGGTCCCGCGGAGCGTGTAATACTCGATATCGCCTGGTGTTTCGTTTATGTTCAATACCGAAAGCGGATGGTTCGGAATGGTTTCGTAATCCGCTCGGAGAAATTCACTGCTGCTGTATGGGCCGCCGTTGATCCCCGCGTCCGAACACCACGTACAGAGCACGGTCCCATGGTTTGCCCCGGCCAGTCCGACGAACGTGTTGACCCACTCGAACCGGCTTCGACTGACGAGCCAGTAGCGAAGTCCCGTGACGCCGAGACTATGTCCGACCACATCGACCGTCTTTTTACCGGTCTGTGCTTGGATCTCACCGATAAAGGCATCGAGCTGTTCGGCCATCGATTCGTGGCTAGACGTCCCCTCTTTGAAGCTGATTGCCCACAGATCGTCGCCAGCGTAGCCGCGCTGTAAGAAGAACTCCGCGTGTGCCTCCCAATCGCACGCATCGCGCTGGTTACCGTGGACGAAGATGACCGGTCTTCGATCGCTATCCGTCTGTGTTCCGTGATACCCATGTCCACCCCACCCACCGTATGCACCGTTCGTCGACCACGGAAGGCGGCTGTCGTCAGTCCGTTCGAACGCACATCCGACAGCACATCCCCCCCGCCGCTTGGCGTCGCGAAGCCGTCTGAGGCTCCGAAGTATCGCCCACGGAATCGTCAGCCCTTGTGGAGATGTACCAACTGACACAATATCCTTTCTAACCGTTCAGGGATACTTAAATCCTCGTTATTGCTAGCGTTCTTGATATCTATTCAATTAGCCTCTACCGCCGTATTATTCCCTTACTATCACTATTTGTATATGTTCTCGTCGAACTGTCCGTTCTCGCGATACCATGATGCTCGGTAGAGCTTGTTTTCTAGCTGTCTCTAACAGCTTTCTCTCGAACGCAGTCGTTTTGCGCTTGGCGCACTCACATCGAAACATGGGATACGCCTGCCCCGTCTGTTCGGATCCCCAAGCCGATGCGGGACACCTCGCGAATCATCTCGCGTTCACCGCGATATTGGGCGATGATGAGCACGAGATGTGGCTCGACGATCACGCTTCGGGGTGGAACGAAATGAACGAGCGCGAACTCGCCACAGTCGTCTCCGAGCGAGTCGAAGAAACCGAATTTCCACGGATTTTCGACGATACGGCTGGCGGACTCGAATCCGAAAGCGAACCCGGAGATCCGCTTTCAGAGCGATCCGGCGCACTGTTCGATGAACATCAGCACGGTCGAACGCACTCTCACGCCCGCGGCGAGACACATCCAGGTGGTGGTACCGACATGGCTGGACCGTTTGATGCAGAGACTGAAGCGGTGCTCGAAGAAGCCAAAGAACTGACGCGACAGATGCTTACCGATGAGGAGGAGGAGGCTGAAGAGTGACCCCGACAGACATCTCCGAATCCGAAGATCTCGTATACGGCACGTTCGCTCCCGTCTCGTGGTCTGAGGCCGAGCGCCGCTATCGGGAACTCGCTTCGACAGCGCAAGTCGTCGTTCGAGCCGTCGCGAAGGCGATGGACTTCGATCGTGAAACGTACCAACAACGCGTACATAGCGATGTCATCGAGACGGCCCGACAAGCGATTTTCGCGGAGTCACTCGAAGTGCACGTCGCCGATTCGGAGACGTTCGATTCGTGGCGTCGCGCATATACACACGACGTTCATATCGCCGGAGGCGATACCGTCGGAAACGTTGCGTGGCACGTTTCCGAACCTGCGCAGACCGCGGTCGCGGCCACGTTCGAGAACGAACCGGAGGCGGCGGTCGGCACCGTTCGACGAATGGCGTTCAATCGACTGTATCGTGAGCGATTGACGGGGGAACCGCTGTGACCGACGCTGACCCGAGCCCGGTCGATCACGAGTGGTCCGTTATCGAGTCGGTCACCGAGTACGAAACGGGATGGTACACCGGCGGGTACGATCTCGTCGAACTTCCGGACGGACAAACGAAGCGGTATTACTGGGCCGAGCTACCGGCCGCCGTCGTCGTCGTGGCTGTGGTCGACGATCCGACGACGCTCGGCCTGTCGGATACCGCACGAGCGGTGACCCTATCTGCCGAATCGCCCCCGGATCCGACCGACCGCTCTCTCGTCATGGTCGAACAGTTTCGACCGACCATCCGCGAACTCTGTTATGAACTACCGGCGGGTATCGTCGAAGACGGCGAGGGGTATGCCGAGGCCGGCGCGCGCGAACTCGAGGAGGAAGTCGGTCTCGTCCCCGGTTCGATCGAACTCCTCGAATCGTTTTGGTGTTCGACCGGTGTTCTCAGACACCGCCGTGGCATCGTCTGGGCCGAGGGGTTCACCCGCGGAGAGCGAAAACTCGACGGCAGTGAGTTCCTCGATGTGGTGACCGTTCCAGTTCCCGATGCGCTGACGATCGCACGGAACGACTCAGCGAACGACGCGACGATCGAGGGGTTGTTGCTCGCGGAAGCCGACGGATTCCTCTGAACCTGTTTTTGACATCCACCCACGACTGAAGTCGTGGGCTCTCTTCTCACTTCTACGAACGCGGGGCCGACCCGTCGGTTTAAGTTCACCGTGCCGTATCGGCATATATGGATGGCGAGATTTCAGCTGACGGTCTCTGGGAACTGCTTCAGGCCGACGAACCGGTCCGAATCGTCGATATCCGTTCCCCGATGCAGTTCTCTCGGAAGCGTATTCCGGGTAGCGAGAATGTCCCGTTTGCGGAACTGACCGCTCGAATCGAAGAGTTCAGCGGTGACGATCACATCGTTACCGTCTGCCCGTACGGTCAATCCAGCATTCAAGCCGCGCGGCTTATCAGTTCGTTCGAAGGGTTCGACGGCCACGTCGAGTCGCTCAGCTCAGGTATCGATGAGTGGCCGTACGAGTTCGAAACCGGTGACCGACCCGTTTCGGACGGAGCGGACGCCACGGACGCACCGTTCTAATTATCGCGAGATATCGCAGCCGCTCGGCTCGGGACGCGACTAATACAAAACTCGACCGCGGAACGGATACGTCAGAGGACTCTCACGCGACGTTGAACCCCTTCTGTTGTAAGAACTCCTCGATTCGACCGAGGTGGTTCCCTTGGAGTTCGATGGCGCCGTCTTCGACGGTACCACCGCAGGCGAATTTCGACTTCAGGTCCGACGACAGCGAGTCGAGATCGACGTCTCGTGGATCGAACCCTTCGATGACTGTTACCTCTTTTCCGTATCGGCGCTCGTCGATGCGGATTTTGATCTCCTGAGACTCTTTGGCAACGTCTTCGCAGACGCAGAGTTCTTCAGGCAATCCGCACGTCGAGCAAACTTCCGACATTACAGTTCGAGGTTACACGACGGCCATATTAAACACTATCGGGACCCGACACTGTCTCTTTTAGGACCGGGTCGAAAACGTGGGTGCGACCTACGTCTCTCGGATGGTAAATGCGGGCTCGGAGACGCTCTCGCTTTTGCACTCCGGACAGCGCGACGGCCGGTTTATCAGGTCGTCGAATCCGTGGAACCCGCAATCGCGACATTCTGGTGGCGAAACGAGTAGTTGTTCATCACCTTGCTCTAGTGACTCGGCGACGTGTTCGACGTGCGAAAGCGCCGTCTCCGTCGTCACATCGAACTCCGCTGCGAGTTCTCCGGCGGCGGCGGGCTTTTCACGCAAAAACGCAGCGATTCGCTGTCGGGTGGTTCGCTTTGCACCCTTCATACCGTTTTATTTCCGGGAGGGCACAAAACGATACTGGGTCGGCTATTTCCTTCCGTTCGTCAGCTGTGTGTGTGCACCGATCAACGCCCCCGCGAGATCGATGTTCTCGATTCTAGTTCCTTGATCGATAATCGTGTCGTGGATCTCACATCCCTCGACGACCGCGTTTTCGAAAACCAACGATCGGTTCAGCGTCGAATCGACGATCTCTGCTCCTGCCATCACGTGGACGTTTTCGCCGATCGTCGACCGCTTCACTGTCGCCGATTCGGCAATCACGCTATCGCCGTCGAGTTCCCACTCGACCGCCTCTAGATACGACTCGGGCGTTCCGATATCGAACCACGGTTCCTCGAAGACGTACGCGTGAACCGCCTCTCGGGTCTGAAGCCACTGGAGGAACCACCCCGGCTCATCCGGGTTGTTCCCGCTGGAGAGGTACTCTTCGAACCGAAGCGACTCTTGTGGAAATGCATAGCAAGCGATCGAGACGAGCGTGCTGTTGGGCTCCCCGGGCTTTTCTTGAAAATCGACGACCCGATCGTCGTCCAACTCGACGAGGCCGTAGGATTTGGCTTTTTCTCGATCATCGACATCGTAGGCGGCGAGCGTCGCCGTCTCTTTCGATTCGAAGTAATCGAGGAACTCCGAGAGATCGAAGCCGATCAGGTTATCGCCGGCAACGACGAGCAGATCGTCATCGACCCCCTCACGCTCTATGAGTTGTCCGAGCGCGCCGACGACGCCGAACTTCTCGGCCTCTTGTGCCGTCTCTTCGATAGACAACACCGGCTTTTCGAACGCGGTTCGATCGAGATGTCTCTTAAACTCCGGTGCGAACCGTTCGTTCGTCGACACGTATACCGTATCGATCCGGTCGTCACGCTCTAACGCGGCAAAGATCCGATCGATAACCGTTCGCTCGCCGATCGGCAACAGCATCTTGGGCCGATGCTTCGTGATCGGCCACAGACGCGTCGCGTACCCCCCAGCGAGGACGACTGCTTTCATACCACAATCCGACCGACCGTGCGGATAAGTGTCTTTTCGTCCGTCTCCTCGAATTTATATACGATCACGGGGCCATCCATCGCATCGTCTGACGATAGCGACGATCCGCCGAGGAGGTTGCGAGAGAATGGGTATCTCTCGATGCAATCGGGGGCGAAAGCTCTCGAAAGCGCGGTACACGGATCGTCGAGCCGACCGTATCGCCTGCTCGCCCCGTCGACCCGACACCGATTCACGTCTCGGTAGGATCGCCGAGCTGTGCGTCCGTAATCTGGAACGTTCCGCGGATACCGTCGAACGCTGCCTCGCCGTCGAGCTCGATCGGCCGCTTCATGTGCGGGCCGTCGGTAACCAGCGTCTCGAACTCGCCCCCCTCGCCGAGAATGTGAACGCCGTGCGTCTCGTTGAGCGCTTCTAACTCTCTGACGGCCTCGTGATCGATCGTTCGGCCCAGCCAGGACTCACCGAGGCCGTCGGCTGCGACTCGAACGATCGTGATCTCGAACCCCGCATCGAGCATCGAGTCGATCAACGCACGCGGTTCTCTCTGCCACAACGGCGCAAAGAGCTCCGCTCCGAGCCGATCACACATCCGTTGGATTCGGTCAGTTTGGTAGCTACTCTCGACGGCACCGGCGGTCACACCGCCGATCGAGCCCAACTCATCGGCCAACGCGGCGAGTGCCTCTTCGAGCGGCTCGAGTTCACGGTCGCCTCGTTCGCCTGCGGTTTCATCCGATTCAGCCGTCGCCTCGAAGTCAGTCGGATATACGTCCACAAGTGGAATCCCGATGCTCTCTGCGGCTAGCTCGGCCAACTCTGTCGCCGGCATATGATACATAAACGACTCGCTCGTCGGGTGGACTGTCACTAACCGCTCGATCGGGCGTTTCTGTTCTATCGCCTGATATAGCGCCCACGAAGAGTCTTTTCCACCGGAGAACAAGCTCACCCACGGATCCATACCGTTCGTATCGAATCACCGTTGAAAGAGGCGTCGGTTCAGCACGTCGGTTGTCCCGATCACTCCGGGAGCTCTTTGATTGGTTGTTCTCGCTCCGTCATCCGAGACGTGAAGACGACACCAACGAGGCTGACGAACACGCCCGCTGCGACATAAAAGGCGAGCCGTCCCCAAATAGAGACGACGAACCCTTCGACTGCCACCGGGCCGAATTCGAACGCTGGAACGACGAACGGATCGAACACGCCGGCGCGTTCGAGAAAGTATCCGGAAAACCCTCTGATTACCAGTCCAACCGCGACGACTCCGAAGGGGAGGTTCATCAACGCACTGGATACCCCTTCTTCGGCCAGAAGCTCGTCGATAAGTCGTCCCGTTGCCGCAGCCAGTGCTGCCGTCGCAAACCACGGGACGCTGTCGAAGAGAAACCGAAGTATCACCAGAAGATCACCACCAGTGGTACCTGCGGCACCGATTCCACCGGCGAACACGCCGATGAGTGCGAGTCCGACGCCGACGACATAGGTTACGAGCGAAACCTGCCCCGAGTAGAACGCGTCCCGGATGCGAACTGGTAATGTCGAGACGACGTCGTCGACACCGAGTCCCTTATATAAGAGAAATAGTCCGATAACGCCTGCGATCGCCGAAAGGGCAACCGCGACGTTGTCGGCGAGTAAAAGCAACATCGGAAACGCTAATAACGCAGCGCCGATCGGGACGAGAACCGTACCCCTCAGCTCTTCGTCACCGAGGAACTGCTTCAGCAGATAGTACGTCGATTGGATGTCGTGTGATTGCCGAACGACAACCCGATCGACTGCGTCGACTCTGATTCTACTTTCGATGATCGGAATAAGCCGTTCGTCGCCTGCCGAATCAGTGACAATGATCGCGGAACCGAGGTCGTACTCTTCGACCAACTGATCCGTCTGTCTAGCGATCTCTCGATCACTTTTGATACTCTCTCCGCCGCCTGAAATCACTGCTACGAACGCGCTTTCGCCGCTATCGCGAAGCTCTCTGGCAACGTGAAGTGTCTCTAAGAGACAGTTCACTCGGCTGTCTTCGGGATCTTCGAGGCCGAAATCGGTGACGAGCGCCTGGACGGCCTCCCATCCGATGACGGGACCGTCGCGGCCGATATCACCGCTTCGATCGACGTAGACGACCAGCGTACTCACGACCGATCCTTTCACTTCGGTGTTAAAAAAGCTTCAGGCGTATGACGCACGGTAGTGCCGATGTACTATCGTCAACCGACAACGCCGGGATTTATATTCACCGTGGGATATCCTCCCGGTATGGAAACTGCTGATTCGACCGATAAAGGGGTCGGTTTCCCCGTCTTGTTCGGCGTGATTGCCATTCTGGGCGCAGTCGGGCTCGCGGTATTCGGATTCACTGGCGATCAAACCGCCGCTGGCTGGTCTTTCGCCGTCGCGATGATCGCTGCGTCGCTTTCGATCGCTGCGTATCACCAATATTCCTGAAGGGACGGTCTTAAGCCGATCGCAGTCGTACTGGATAGTATGGGTGAACTGAGCGACGAGGACGAGCGTATTCTCGCGTACCTCCGTGAGCGAGCGAAAGGTGGTGAGCGATATTTTCGGTCGAAACACATCGCGGACGCGATTGATCTCACGGCGAAACAGGTTGGCACGCGACTTCCACGACTCGCCGAGCATTCCGAAGACGTGGATATCGAAAAGTGGTCACGAGCTCGATCGACGACGTGGCGAGTGACGCCCGAGTAATCTGTTTCCGATCAGAACGATCGCTCTTTTAACGGTCCTTCCCGATTGGGTAGTATGACCGCCCGTGTCGAGCGCGTATTCGAGATTCCAGCAGCTCCAACGGATGTGTGGGCCGTCATCGCCGATCCCGAAAAGCGAGCACGTCCGATAAGTGTCGTCAAAGGGTTCGAAACGACCGGCGATCGAACTGCCGTGTGGCATGTTTTGCTTCCGATCCCCGGCCTCAATCGGTCGATCCGTGTCGAGACCGAGGATATCGATGTCGATGCGCCATCGTACGTTCGATTCGTCGGCCGATCGAAGGTGATGGACGTCCAGGGAGAACACCGTCTCGAAGCGACCGACACGGGGACACGCCTTACGAACCGCTTTACGGTTGATGGGCGGTTCCCCGGCGTTGAACGGTATTTCAAACGAAAACTCGACACTGAACTGGCGAACTTAGAGGCCGCGATCCGGGAGGAACTCGACGTATGAAACTCGCACTCGCACAGATCGAGATCGAAACAGCGGCGGTCGAAGCGAACGTTCAACGCGCGCTCGCCGCGATCGAACGCGCAGCGACTTCGGGGGCGGATTGTGTCGCCTTGCCCGAAATCTTCGATATCGGCTACTTCGCGTTCGAGTCGTACGCACGGCACGCACAACCGCTCGGAGGAGATACACACGAACGGATTCGCGCCGCGGCGATCGAACACGATATCGCGGTGCTCGCCGGAACGGTCGTCGAAGATCTGGAGGCTTCGGCGGACGCCGGCGAGTCCGTCCCAGCAACGAGTGGCTTCGCGAACACGGCGGTTCTCTTCGATCGCGACGGCGAGCGACGACTCGTCTATCGAAAGCGGCATCTCTTCGGGTACGAGTCCGCAGAAGCCGAGTTACTCGTCCCCGGCGAGACGCTTTCCACCGTCGAGCTGTGTGGCCACACGCTCGGTGTCACGACGTGTTATGACCTCCGGTTTCCGGAACTGTATCGCGAACTCATCGATCTGGGTGTCACGATGATCCTCGTTCCGAGCGCGTGGCCGTATCCGCGCGTCGAGCATTGGAAACTCCTCCCTCGAGCCAGAGCCGTCGAAAACCTCAGTTATGTCGGCGCTGTCAACGGAACGGGGACCGTCGATGACACGGGACTCGTCGGTCGCTCGGCCGTGTACGATCCGTGGGGGACGCCGATTGCCGCCACCGATGAGGAGTCAACCATCGTGTACGCGGACTGCCCCGTAGATCGGGTCGACACCGTCCGATCGACGTTTCCGGCGCTTGATAATCGCCGCTGAGTCGCCTACCGAACGACGGTTGCGCTGTCCGCGTTGTACGACACACCCCATCGGTAAACGAGGGTTTATAACGCACGACAGCCTATCCATAACTGCCTAAACGACGCTTTTCTCGTCGTGATGGCAAATGCGCTTCGAACGTCCGCACACGTCCGCCACACATCCGTCCGCCCGCGTCGGGTCTGCTCGGTGCCCGACGCTCCCTTCCGCTCGTTCATTGTCATGATTACTTGACGAACCGTTTACGGTGTCTCGCCCCCGAGAGCGGCTGTGAAAGAGTTCGGATTCGAACTGCGAGTCTGTTCGTGGGTCGAGCGGTACTGGCAGCCTACGGGCAAATCCGACACGATCGTCGTCGGCAGACAGCTCGGAACGAAATATCGGCGCTGGGATACGATCATCATCGAAACGACCGATGCACAGCTCACTGCTCGTGCTCCGTTCGGGACCGAACGACTCGATTCCGATCTCCTCCACGTCGCTCAGCACGCGCCATCCTCGTGGAGCTACTACCGTGACGCGCTCCCCGATCCGGGCTATCCGTGGCGCTATGTCCGTGATGCCGTCCATAAAGCCGCCGATCGAGGCTACATCGAATCGCGGCGAGCGGGAAACCGAATCGAAATCAGGCGCCGATACCGATATCCCGACTGGATCGATCGGATCATCGCGATCGAGAACAAACCCGATCTCGATGCCGCTGCAGCCCGCGTGCTCACGGAACAGCTAGAACACGATGTCGCACTCGGATTGGCCGATGAGATATGGGTCGCGACGACGACAACGGACGAAGCCATCGAACCCGTGCTTTTCGAAACGATGCCGGTCGAGGTCGGCGTCCTCTCGG
>SKKJ01000195.1 GCA_007121575.1 Natronomonas sp. | reverse complement strand
CCGACGAGAAACAGCGCTTCGTGTTGGGCGTTATCGAGCAGCCGTTGCGCAGCCGATGGCTCGCCCCAGACATCGTCATACTCTTCCCGAAACGCCTCTCGTGTGATTATCTCGATATCGACGTCATCGGTGAAGTGAAGCCCACGCAACAGCTGAATCCGTGCCATCGCCCGTGAGAACACCGCCTTTTTTTGCTCCGCCGAGAGTTCCGCCTCGGCATCGAAATCGAACGTCTCGTTGTACCAGTAGCCGTTGTAGTACCCGAGATCTGCACCTTCGGATAGCGTCGGACGCTCCGTCGCGTCCGCCGTCGGCTGATAGCCAACCGTACAGCCGGCGAGCACGAGCACGACGATGAGCGCTCCCACCGCCATCGGCCGTCGAGTCATTGCCCTCCATCGGTGATGCGTAAATAAAAACACACGGCTGTTGAACGCGCGCGCCGAGCGGTGGTGCGACAAAACTGGTTTGAGTATGTCACGCTAACGCGTTCGTATGAGACTCGACCCGAACGAAACGGCCGTCGTCGTCGTGGACATGCAAAACGGCTTTTGTCACCCCGATGGCTCGCTGTACGCGCCGAACAGCGAAGCGGTGATTCCTCCGTGCGTCGACCTCGTCTCCGCCGCCCGTGAGGCCGGTGCGCCGGTGATCTACACCCGCGACGTGCATCCGCCGGAACAGTTCGAGGATGCCCATTATTACGACGAGTTCGACCGGTGGGGCGAACACGTCCTCGAGGGCTCGTGGGACGCCGAATTAGTCGAGGAACTCGAACCACGGGATTCGGAACTCGTCATCGTCAAGCACACCTACGATGCGTTTTATCAGACCCAACTCGAGGGGTATCTCGAGAGCCACGGTATCAACGACCTCGTGGTCTGTGGAACGTTAGCAAACGTCTGTGTGCTTCACACCGCCGGTTCGGCCGGGCTCCGCGATTACCGGCCGATCATCGTCGAGGACACTGTCGGATCGATCGAAGCCGAACACCGAGAGTACGCCGTCGATCACGCCGATTGGCTGTTCGGCGAGGTTCACCCCCGTTCAGCGATCGAGTTTAGTTAACAGCCACACGAACGGACGGAACGGCAAGAAGACGTACTCGTCGTGTGGATCCCATTTCATGAACGCGAGACTGTTCGAGACGACGGACACGCTGGACGCGGCCATCGCGATCCCCGCCAGCGCCGGATTGAGCAGTCCGATCGAAGCGATCGGGATCAGCGTCAAATTGTAGACGAACGCCCAAAAGAGGTTCTGGCGCACTTTCGAGATCGTGGCGTCGGCGATACGCATCGCTTTGAGCACGTCGCTCGGATCGTCCCGCATGAGCGTGATGTCGCTGCTTTCGATCGCGACGTCGGTGCCGGAACCGATCGCGATGCCGACGTGCGCGCTCGTCAACGCGGGCGCGTCGTTGACGCCGTCGCCGACCATGATCGCTCTCGACCCATCGGCTTGAATCGCGTCGATCTCGTCGGCTTTGTCCTCCGGGAGGACCTCCGCGTGGACGTTCCCTTCGGGAATCCCGAGCGCCTCGCCGATCGCTCGACCGGTCCGCTCGTTGTCGCCGGTCAGCATCATCACCTCGTATCCGCGCTCGTGAAGTGCTTGGATCGTCGCTTTCGCGCTCTCTCGGACGGTATCGGCGTTGGCGACGATCCCCAACAGTTCCCCATCGAGCGCGACGAGCATCGCCGTCTTCCCTTCGCGTTCGAGCCGCTCCATCGTCGCTTCGATCGGCGAGGGATCGATTCCGTTATCTCGCATGAGCTTTCGGTTTCCCACGAGCACGTCTCCGCGCGGAATCGTCGCTGTGATTCCGTGACCCGGAACGTTCTCGAAGGCACTCGGCGCTTCGAGTTTGAGCCCGCGCGATTTCGCCCCCTCGACGATCGCTCTCGCGAGCGGGTGTTCGGAGCCCGATTCCGCGCTGGCAGCGACCGACAGCACGAGGTTCTCATCGACGGTTCGCTCCGTCTCGATAACGCCGCCATCCGCTACCTCGCGCCCTCCATCGACCGCCGCGGCGTCTTCGACGGAAATCACGTCCGTCAGTTTCATCTCGCCGTGCGTGAGCGTCCCCGTCTTATCGAACACGACGACGTCGATCCCGCGAGCCTTCTCTAAGATATCCGCGCCTTTGTATAACACGCCGTTTTTCGCGCTGATCGTCGAGCCGACCATCGTCGCCATCGGCGTCGCCAATCCGAGCGCGCACGGACAGGCGATCAAGATCGCCGAGGCGAGCACGACGAGCGAGAACTCATAGACGGGGACGCCACCGACGACCGGGCCGCCGCCGACCGGTTCGAGCAGCGGGATCCACGCGCCCAGTGTCGATGAAACACCGTACAGCGTCTCCGGGAAGAGGAACCAAAGCACCGACCATCCCACAGCGTTGACGATCACGGCGGGAACGAAGTAGGCGCTGACTCGATCGACGACGCGTTGGATATCGGGTTGGCGCGCCTGCGCTTGCTTGACCCGTTTGACGATCTGTTGGATCGCGGTGTCTTCGCCGACGTTCGTCGCTTCGATCAGCAACACGCCGTTTTCGTTGATCGTACTCCCGACGACCTGGTCGCCGTCGCTCTTTTCGACCGGCACGGATTCGCCGGTCACCATCGACTCATCGACCGCGCTTTGTCCGTCGACGACGACCCCGTCGGTCGGGATCTTCTCGCCGGGGCGAACCTTCATCACGTCGCCGACTTCGATCTCCTCGATCGGGACGACGACCTCTTCTCCGTTTTCGATGATCGTCGCTTCCGTCGCCTGCATCTCCAGTAGTTCGCGGAGCGCGGCACTCGCTCGGGCTTTCGAGCGAGCTTCGAGCCAGACGCCGAGGTAGATGAACCAGAGGATGACCGCGACCGCCTCGAAGTAGAGTCCGCCGACGATCAGCTCCAACTGGACAGCGGTACTGTAGAGATACCCGGCCGACGTACCCACAGCGACCAGCGTGTCCATGTTGGCTTGGTGGTTGTTGACGAGCGATTTGTACGCCCCTCCGATGAAGTGCCGGCCGAGCGTCGCCATCAGCGCGGTTGCCAACACGAACTCGTACCAGCCAGTTTCGATTCCAAAGAGCGTTCCCGGGAGAAAGCCCGGAACGAACATGTCGACCATCACCAACAGGAACGGTGCGCTCAACAGTCCACCGATGATCGTCCATTTGCGCTTCGTCCGAAGGTCTCGTTCGAGCGCGCTCTCTCGCTCTTCGGTCAGGTCTTCGCCGTCCTCCTCGCGCTGTCGATCCGGTTCGAAGCCGGCGGCTTCGATAGCGTCATAGATCGCCGACAGTGTCGTCTCTTGGGGGTTGAACTCGACGTTCGCCTCGTCGGTTGCGAAGTTCACGTCGGCTTTGAGAACGCCCGGGACGTCCTCGATCGCCGTCGCGTTCGTCTCCGCACACGTCGCACAGGACATGCCGGCGATCTCGATCGCGGCCGTCGCCCGTTCGGGTTCGTACCCCGCGTTCTCGATCGCGTCGTAAATCGCTGAAAGGTGAATCCGCTCGGGATCGTACTCGATGTTCGCCTCGTCCGTCGCGAAGTTCACATCGACCGAGCGCACCCCCTCAAGTTCGCCGACTGCGCTCTCGACCGTCGAGGAACACGTCGAACAGGACATCCCCCGCACGTCGAGCGTGGTCGTTCGAGTACTCATCTTACCCCATAGTACGCGCTCACCCTTTAGGCCGTTTACCCCTTCGAAAGCTATGTCACATACTCTGGCTACTTTATATTCCAAAGTGGCTGGTCGGCCCTCCGCCTCACACGTCGTCTT
>SKKJ01000303.1 GCA_007121575.1 Natronomonas sp. | reverse complement strand
GAGGTCGTCTCTCTATTCGACCGAAGCATCTCTAGCTCGACTTCGTCGATCTCAGCCACCTCGTGGTACGTCGTGAGTATTCGGACAAGTAGCGTCTCTCTATCGACGCCCAGAGCCGAGGCTTGCTCTTCAAGCCACTCAGAAAGTGGCGGTGAAAGCGTAACCGACAGTTCGGTATCGGCGGCCGACTCAGTAGCCATCGCTTACCAATAGGCGTTGTGGTGACCTTAAGGGTTCGGCCGGTTTGGCAAGCGAACTGCGTCTCATCTGATCTTCCGGACGTCGCTGATGTCAAACCCGGCTTCACCGATCTCTGTTTCGAACTGAACGATGTCTTCGGCTTCGATTCGAGACAGAACACCACCGAACTGTTTTACAACCAGCGTTCGATCGCGAGTCGACCCTCCGCTTTCCCACTCGAAGACGAGCGTGCCGTCGACGGCGTCAACAAGTTGCCCATGTCGACGGGGATCCAGTGATTCGTTGTTCACGTGCACCAACACGAGCCCGCCCCACTCAGATGCTGCACGGGTGATTCCTCGCAAAAGAACCGGGATATCGTCCCACGTGAGATCGTCCATTGGTGCACCGATCAAGTCGGTGATTGAGTCGATAACGACGAGCGCATTGTCGGCGTGTGCGCTCAATTGACTTCCGAACTCCTCTGGGAGGCTCTTTCTGTCGGTCGTCGTTCCGAGGTCCGTGATCGAATTGATACGATCCATATACCACTCTTGCGGGACGGGACTGAGATGAAAGTACGCTGCAGAGAGATCGTGAAAGTAGACGTCGTCGATTACGGAATCGACGATTTCAGCGTCCATTGTGAGTCCCATCTCGTTGTAAATCTGCCTCTTTCTCGCAGTAAATGAAAAATAATGCACTTCATTTAGAAAGCGCGCGTCTTCATGAAGGTCGTTGTAATATAACTCGAAGAGTTCCGGGTTCGCCTCAGAGAGTCCGTTCATGATCGCGGCCGTGTACATAAATTCTCGCGCCCCCGCACCGGCCTCCCCTGAAAGCAACACGACACTACCAGGAGGAGCACCGCCACCGATGGTCGTATCTAGTCGGGGAATACCGAAGGGAATGCGATCCATATGAACACGTTAGACTCTGTGTAATTAAGTTATTCTTTGACGCACACCCGAAACTCGGTTGATACCTATCCGAGTTGCGTAACGTTCACGCCGTGATTTCTTGGAGCAGCGATTTGAACCGTCCCATCGAGATCGAGATCTGAAAGCGTCTGTTCCGCGACCGAAACGGCTTCATCGGCGCGAGAGGTGTCTGTTACACCATACACCGCAGGTCCCCAAGAAGATTGACCGATACCTCGAACGGCAGGCTTCTCTGAAAGCGCGTCGATAATCCGTCCTGCAGGTGGGCGATATACCCCACCTTGTTCGTCAGCATACCATGCACCGTTGAGTCGACCTAGCGCGCCGATCGCGTCTCCAAACGATTCGAGCCGATGCTCTGCGACAGCAGGGAGAAGTCGTCGGATCAAAAGCGTTGCAATCGAGTCCGCAACGGAGGGGTCAGCGTTTTCGACGACCGTTCGCATACTCTCGTCTTCACCGTCACCGCTTCGTCCGGGTTCGACATCGGGTAACACCACGAGAAACCGCCACGAGGGTGGGAGTTCATGCCGGACTGCAACAGCCGGCACCGTCCACTCGCCAGCCATCGGTGGATCGGTCGTGAATCGTTCGGTGGGATGACCGGTGTCCACGATGAATCCGCCAGATTCGAATGTCGCGACACCGATACCGCTTCTTCCACCACGGTTTAGCTCCGGCGCGTGTTCTCGAATCGAGACGGACTCACCATACGCACTGGCAATCGCGAGAAAGGTGGCGAGCGCCGTTTGTGTCCCGCTCCCCAATCCAACGTGGCGGGGAAGCGTTTCGAGTATATCGAGCTCAATTCCAGAGACCGCTAATAACTCACAACTTCGCTCGGCGTACTCGGCAAACAGCGGCTGGTCACAGACGATTCGGTCTGCTGGCTCGGCTTCGATGACGAACGCCGGTGATTCGAGAGCGACACCGAGACCCCCATAGAGCCGTTCGTGCGCCAAAGAGAGGTTCTGAAAGCCGAGATGGAGACGAGAGCCGACATCAACACGGACGCGCATTGAGAAACGCTACGGGAGCGAGCGTGTTGTTGGTTTCGACAGCGGTGAAAACACGCGTGAGATCGTAATATCGCGATGCTAAATGATATGAAGGCAGTCCCCCCGAACTCGGTCTAATAAATAGCGTGAGCGGTTTGGAATATAATCAACACTCGTGTTCAAATATTTATAACATAAACTTATATTCAACTTTAAGAAAACATATCAAAATATCGCCCAAAATGCATCCCAAATATTTTGTAACGAGGGTAATGAAAGATGCGGACCGTTAAGTCCTTTGACGGTTACGTAGTGGTATGAGCCAGCAGACACCACCAAAAAGCGAGCCGGGAAGATACAACAAAGACGAACGACTCCGAAGCAGAGACGTCACGGAAGGGCCAGACCGCGCGCCACATCGGTCCATGTTTCGGGCGATGGGGTTCGATGACGAAGACTTCGGTTCCCCGCTCATCGGCGTCCCGAATCCGGCCGCGGACATCACGCCCTGCAACGTTCACCTCGACGACGTGGCGGAGGCGGCACTGGAGGGCATCGATGAAGCCGGTGGAATGCCGATTGAGTTCGGTACCATCACGATCTCGGACGCCATTTCGATGGGAACGGAGGGCATGAAAGCGTCGCTCATCAGCCGTGAACTCATCGCGGATTCGGTCGAGTTAGTCTCGTTCGGGGAACGGATGGACGCGCTCGTCACCGTCGCCGGCTGCGATAAGAACCTGCCTGGGATGATGATGGCAGCGATCCGAACGGATCTACCGTCGGTCTTCCTCTACGGTGGATCGATCATGCCCGGTCAACACGAGGGTCGAGACGTCACGATCGTCCAGGTGTACGAAGGCGTCGGAGCGTACGCGAAAGGTGAGATGAGCGGCGAAGAGCTGGACGAACTCGAACGACACGCGTGTCCCGGCGCAGGTTCGTGCGGTGGGATGTTCACCGCGAACACCATGGCGTCGATTTCCGAAGCGATCGGTCTCGCGCCGCTCGGAAGCGCTTCTGCACCCG
Source organism: Natronomonas sp. (assembly GCA_007121575.1). Classification (GTDB taxonomy): domain Archaea; phylum Halobacteriota; class Halobacteria; order Halobacteriales; family Haloarculaceae; genus Natronomonas. Next base: position 664 of record SKKJ01000303.1, on the reverse strand, counting down.
CTGAGGATCCTGAGCGCTATGCAATTGCCCGTCAAGCCGGCGAACTCGCTGTCGAAGTCGTCGAGGCCGACCGACGGCCGTCAGATATCCTCTCGAAGAAGTCTTTCGAGAACGCGATCGCGCTTCAGACCGCCGTGGGTGGTTCGACAAACGGTGTGTTGCATCTGCTCGCACTCGCCGCGGAAGCAGGTATCGACCTCTCGATCGAAGAGTTCGATGAAATTTCGCGGCGAACACCGAAGATCGCAGATCTCCAGCCCGGCGGCCAACACGTGATGAACGATCTCCACGATATCGGTGGTGTCCCGGTCGTTATTCGACGGCTCCTCGAGGCGGATCTATTCTACGGCGACGCGATGACAGTGACCGGCCGCACGATCGCTGAGGAACTGGACGTACTCGAGAGCGAACACGGACTCCCGGCTGACGACGAAATCGAAGCCGAGTTCTTATACACCGTCGAGGAACCGAAACAAAAAGAGGGTGCGATCAAAATCCTCAAAGGAAACCTCGCACCCGATGGCGCGGTGTTGAAAGTGACCGGCGACGACGGGTTTTACCACGAAGGTCCTGCTCGAATCTTCGAGAACGAAGAAGACGCGATGGCGTACGTTCAAGAGGGTGAGATCGAATCCGGCGATGTAATCGTTATCCGTAATGAAGG
>SKKJ01000101.1 GCA_007121575.1 Natronomonas sp. | reverse complement strand
GCCCCTCGGCGCTCCAGATGGCAATCCACATTAACCCGGATGGTCTACTGTCGGCCATGTGTGCGTCGCACGTAATCATCGGTGATGGCATCGCCGGAGCCTCGGCGGCCGAGACGATTCGGGAAGCCGACCCGGATGCCGACATCACCGTCGTTACCGAAGAAGGGGAGGCCCTGTATAACCGCATTCTCATCAAGGAGTTCGCCAAGGGAAAGCTCCCGGAAGCGCCCGTATCGATCCACGATCCCGATTGGTACGACGATCGAGAGATCGAGCTCCGTCTCGATACCGTCGTCACCGGCGTCAACACGGACGCATACGAAATCTACACTCACGGGGGCGATGTCATCGAGTACGATAAGCTTCTCATCGCGGCCGGCGGGACGCCGACGCAGCTGCCCGTCGACAACAGCGACGCGGAAGGGATCCATCACTTTTGGACGTTCGAGGACGCTCGTGCGATCAAAAAGAGCGCCGAAAAAGCCGATAATGCGGTCGTCGTCGGGGCGGGACTCCTCGGCATCGATCTGGCGGCGATCTGCGGCGCACAGAACGTCGACGCACATTATCTGATGCGCGGACAAGCGTGGTGGCGGTATGCCCTCTCGGAAGAAGGTGCGGAGATCATCCACAACGCGCTCGAGGAGGTCGGCGTCACACCGGTGTTCGACTCCGGAGTCGATCGCTTCGAGACGGACGAGGAGGGCAACGTCACCGCCGCGATCGATCCCAACGGCGAGCGATTCGAGGCCGATTTCGCCGGCGTCGCGATCGGGCTCAACTTCAACACCGAGTTCATCCAAGAGACCGAAATCGAGACGGACAACGGCATCGTGACTGACGAGTACATGCGGACGAACGTCGAGGACGTGTACGCTGCCGGTGACATCACCCAATTTCACGACGTCATCCTCGGCGAACGCGCACAGAACGGCGCGTGGGGCTCGGCCAAACAACAGGGCTCGGTCGCGGGCGAGAACATGGTCGCCGACGAACCGACCGCGGAGTTCAGATGGGTCTCTTCGTATTCGATCACACACTTCGATTTCCCCTTCCTCTCGTTCGGTCATCCGACCCTCGGCGACGACGCAGTCGAGCGTAAATACGACGACCAAACGTGGCGTCGCGTCGCGCTCAAAGACGGCCGCGTCATCGGCGGCGTACTCATCGGCGATCTCTCGGCGCAGTCGGTGCTCAAAAAGCTCGCCCGACAACAGGTCGACGTCTCGGATCGGACCGACCTCCTCTTAGAAGAGGGTGTCAAAATCGAGGCCTTCGAAGATCCAGCGACCGCCGATTGACATCCTCGCCGCCCTGAAGGTGGGGTTTTAGCCTTGTAACTTCCATAACCCCTTTGAGAATCATTCATATCGATCCGACAGGACTTTCTCCGGTCATCTCTCTTTTCAAGACATGGATGGCGGCGGCTCCTCAGATATGACGCTCGCGTTCGAGTTGGAATCGCTCAAAGAACTCGCGAACCCGGAGGCAGTGTTCTCCGATGCCCGTTCGTGGAGTGAGTACGTCGGGGTGATCTCCGAAAAGCCGACGTACGTCGTCACGAACTTCACGCGGAAAAACCGGATTCGGCAGGATTTCTTCTCCGGACCACGAGGGCGAAGAGAGAGCCTCGAAAGCGTCAAATCGCAGTTTCAGACCGAACGACACGTTTTTATCGGGACGACCGATGCCGATAAAGAACTCGCCGAATCCGTCGAGTGGGAATTCCTCCCGCTTGAAACGGCCGCTGAGGCTGCTGGATGGGAACTCGCCGAGGAGGAAGAGCCTGAAGAGCCCGAAATCGAACGACGCGACGATTGGCCCTGAACGACGGTTTATCCGTCGGCCCGTTCGCGTGTGAATCCGCCGATATGATTCGGCTACCCTTAAGAGGCAGGCGAACGCGGACGAACGTATGGGTCTCGATATTGGTCAAGCGCTCCGTGAAGGGGCGTCCCGTACGGCCGCACGAAACGGCCTCATCCTGGCAGCGATATTCGCCGGCATTACCCTCCTCACTACCGTATTGCTTCAGACGCTCTCTGTCGCGATCCTCGATTCGATGCTTACGGTTTTCCAGGGTGCGTCACCCGAAGAGCTCGGGGTTTCACAGGCGGAGTACGATGAGATAATCACCGAATTCGAAGCGTCGCTTGAGACGATACAAGAGACGGTTCCGTTCGCACTCGGGCTCTCCGCTGGTGCCGCGCTCGGAGGGCTGTTGACGGTCGTTATCCTCGCCGAAGCGGTTTCGATTATCGCCGTTCGCGTCTTCGCGAGCGACGAAACCGAGACGATTCCGAGCGAACTCGCTACCGACAACATCCTGTTGGCAACGCTGAACGGGTTCGTCGGTGCCATCGTCGTTTGGGGACTCATCGTTCTCGGGTTGGCGTTTTTCATCGTGCCCGGACTCCTCCTCGCCGTCTTGTTCTATTTCGTCAGACAGGAGATCGCGGTGAAAAACAAAAACTTCGTGCAGGCGATGGCCGATTCGTGGCGACTCACCAAGGGACACCGGATCGAAGTGTTCTTGATCGGGTTCGTCTTGGTTCTCGTCTCACAACTCGAACAGGTTAGTTCGGCCGTCGTCGGTCTGCTGTCGACGACTGGTGGTGTGCTCGTCGCGGCCGCCGTTGGTGGATTACTCTCTGCGTTCGGCGCCGCCGTTGCGACTCGTGCATACGTTCAGATCGATGGAGAGGCGGGCGATTCGATGGGTACAGACGCTGAAGAGGAAAAGGATCCGTACGATGCGGCGTTGGGTCCCGACGACCTACCCCGATAAACAACGCTGTTCACTCACCTCCCGGTTAAACAACGCTGTTTTTAACCGATCCGTCCCTCATCACGACTAATGCCCGAGCCGCGCGTCCCCGGTCGTGACGACGAACGGTTATCGCTGCCCTGTGGTGAGACGATTCGCCCTCTCGATCTCGATTTGGGGCTGCGAGAGTTCGACTGCGCGTGCGGGTCGACCCACGCCGTCGTCGTCGACGCACATCCGATCTCTCGGTTCATTCCCGAATCGGTCGTTGCGATACTCCAATCAGTGATCGAGACGGCTGATGAATTCCCCGAATTCAACCTTGTACACGTCATGGGAATGGTCACAGAGGAGTTCCCGGATCGTGTCGCGACGGCTGATGTCGCAGATGACGGTCGAATCGGCTATTCGCTCGTGTGGGTGACCGATTTCGATGCCCGCCGTCTTCACGCGATCATCGTCGAACTGCTCGTCGAGCTGATGGAGCATGCGGTGAGCCACGGCGATGCCGAGGCTGCGACATCGTTCGAACGACAAATGTTGGATTTCGACATCGAAGCGTTCGTCGAACAGTACCGTCGCGACCGCGAGTTCGAATCGGAGTTTGATACGGCGCTTTGACACGTTCGAATCGGTTATCTGTCACACGACACACAAACTACTGTCGTACGGATAGATGCGGTCTCGTCGAGTGATTTTACCGACGTGCTCGTCTGACATTTGTCTGACGGGTACTTATGGTATGGGAAGCCTTGTGTATGCACATGCGCATACGCCGGGGCGAATTCGAACGTATCCAAAGCGTGCTTTCGGAGGCCGATCCGGACGAGCCTCTGACCGCGAGAGAGATCTTAACGCTCCTCGAAAAGCACGGCGAGGAGTTCGATAGCGCTCACCAGGTCGCGACAGTGCTCGGCCGAGAGGCAGAAGTCGGCGCAGTTGAGGTCATCAGAGACCAACCGTACCGGTACCGGCTTGGTAACAGCCGAAGCTGAGTGTCGCGAAACGGTTTACACAGAACTAAGGAGAAATCCCACGACTTTAGTCGTGGGATGAATCCG
>SKKJ01000314.1 GCA_007121575.1 Natronomonas sp. | reverse complement strand
GGGACGTCGTCAACGTCGTGTTTCTCGCGGAGTTCAGCAAAGAACGCGTGGGCGAGAACGTTTGTTCTGGTTGGCTCAAGCTTTGTATGGAGTAATTTGTTTGTTTCCGAATCGACAGCCGCGTACAGCCAATACTGCTCATCATTGAGTCGGATCACCGTCTCATCAACCGCAACGTGATCCGGACTCCGACCAGATTCGGGCTGTAACTCAGCCTTGTGAACCCAGTTGTGAACGGTAGACCGAGCCCGTTTGACACCAAATATCTCAAGAATAGAGACGGTATTCGAAAGTGATAATCCAGTCAAATGGAGTTGAATACCGAGCTTCATCAGCAATCGTGGTGTCGCTTCTCGTTCCACAAAACCTAACTCGATCTCGTCCAAACAGCCGTTGAGGCGGGCGTTTTTCGACATAGACACTCAAAAAACGCACCGCCTCACTCTTCATTCTTATCTGAACACCGCCGTGTTCTCGCCGCGAAGCTTTTTATATGTAAATAGAGACGACTGGACATGAGCGACGAACGACTTGCGGACGTGTTCGCCGACGCGCCGACTAACTGGGGCAAATGGGGCGAAGACGATGAGGTCGGCGCAGTGAACTACCTGGCCGAACCACAGGTGCTCGAAGGCGCACGGGCAATCGAACACGGGAAGACGTTCACGCTTGGCGTCCCGATCGGCCGACATGAGGGTGATCCGAAGACACCCGGTAGACCAGAGACGCAGCACTACATGCTTCGCGACCGGGGCCACTACGAAGCCGGGAAACTCCCGGCCGATGGTCGACAGGGTTCCGATGATGTGCTCACGCTCGCCCTTCACGGGACGACACACATCGACGCGCTCGGGCACTCGTGGTACGGTGACGAGATGTACAACGGGTTCGATCCCGAGACGACGAAGGGTGGCCTCGAACGCTGTAGCATCGAACCGATCGCCGAACACGGTGTCGTCGGTCGTGGAGTCCTTCTAGATATCGCCCGTCACCGCGGCGTGGATCATCTCGAATACGATGCGACGATCTCGCTGTCGGAACTGCGGGCGTGTGCCGACGAACAGGGCGTCGAACTCAGACCGCGCGACGTGCTCGTCATCCGAACGGGGTGGCTCGAACGGTTCTACGCGGGCGAAAAATCGCCCGTCGAGAACTTCGATGAGCCGGGAATCACGTACTCCGATGAACTCGCCGAGTGGTTCCACGAGATGGAAATCCCCACGTTCGTGACGGATACCCTCGCGAGCGAGCGCACGTATCCCGAAAGCGGAATCCGGCTGCCACTACACGCGACGTTCATCCGAGACCAGGGGATCTTGATCACCGAAATCACGCTATTGGACGAACTGGCCGAAGACTGCGCCGAGGACGGTAAACACGACTTCATGTACGTCTGTTCGCCGCTGAAGATCGTCGAGGGGACGGCGTCGCCGGTCAACCCGATCGCGATCAAGTGAGCTTCGTGCTCTCTCGACCGCAGGGGCTATACAACTTCGAGCGAGAGAATCGGACATGGAAGGTCATCTGACCGACGGAGTCGTCGAGGTCGGCGCGAACGGCCGAGAGCGTTACTACGACTCGCGAGGATACGGTCGTCCGCGGGGTGACGGCGTCCGTCTGTCTCGCGTTGAGGCGGCTCACCTGCTCTTTCGAGGCGATCTCGATGCCGTCGACGGCGAGGGGTTCTCGGCGTTTCTCGCGGACAATGCCGAAATCGTCGTCCCGTTTCTCGTATATAAGGACCTTCGCGATCGTGGCTTCTATGTGTCACCCGCTCGCGAAGGATGGATCGATGAGCCGGCCGGCGTCGATTTCGTCGTCCATCCGCGCGGCGACGGCCCGTGGGACGGCACGGTCGAGCACAGAATCCGCGTCCTCGGCGAGCGCGCGCCGGTCGAGCTTGACTCGCTCGGTGACGTCGTGCTCGCGATCGTCGATGAAGAGAGCGAGATCACGTATCTGCAGACGACGCGTCCGGACATCTCCGGATCAAGTTCGCATACTCTTTCCGGACCGGTCGAGGGGACACTTCTCGATGATCGCGTTCTCTGTTGGAACCCGCCCGCAGAGCTGTACGAACACGGGTTCTACGGACAGCGTCTCGACCGCGACGACGAGGCGATCCAACTCTCACTGGTAGAGGCGGTTTATCTGGCTGACCGGGGAACTCTGCGCGTCGATGGCGATACTGACGCGATCAGATCTCGCGGGCGGGCCGCCGAGGGCGACCGGTTCGACCGTCGGTTCGCCGTCTATCGCACGCTTCGCGAACGGGGCGTCGTTCCGAAAACCGGATTTAAATTCGGCGCTGATTTCCGGACGTACGCCGACGTCGAACACGTCGAGGAGCTGAGCCACTCCGAACTGCTGGTTCGCGTGCTGTCTGCTGATGCCGTGTGCTCCCCGCGAGATCTCGCGTTGGACGTCCGGCTTGCACACGGCGTTCGAAAGCGGATGGTGTTCGCGCTGGTCGCTGCAGCGCAGATACAGTGGGTGTCAATCAGCCGGCTGACGCCCTGAACGGGGAGGCGTTTCTCAAACTGGTATTATACGGCTTCTGCGTGCTCAACGCCCCAGGTGATGTGGTCCCACATCCGTTCGTAGACGTAGTACGTCCCGGTTTTCAGCACGTTCGCGGCGATACCGATATTCACCGCATCGCCGAGGTCACCGACGACGACGAACGCGATCGTGATCGTGATCATGATCATGAACAGTCGATAGCAAAGGGTCTTGACGATCGCTCGTCGGCGAGCCTGGAGCGCCGACCGCGAGAGGAGCGACGTGAGCATGCGTTGTCGGTCACGGACAACGGTAATAAATAATCGCATTTGGTTACTTTATTTTAAAATTAAATGCATTTTGGTTACTCATGGCGGTCGATTACAAGTTTTATAATCGGCTGTGATCACGAAATGTTGAAACAGCTTCAATTATCTCTCGATATCGGTGATATAAGCGATCCGTACACGGCGAAATCTCTCGTCTCGGTGTCGCCGGTTCAAACGAACGGTTTTTGGGTTGACCCCACCGACGATGGGACATGACAGACGACGGATCCCCTGATCGGGACGAGACGCCGGCCGTCCGAAGCGATGGCGGGACGAAAGGAGCCGACGACGTGGCTCTGGACCCGTGGGGTGCTTCGACCGTCGACGACTATCGGAAACTCTTCGACGAGTTCGGGATCGAGTCTTTCGACGACGTCTTACCCCGCGTTCCGCACCCACATTATCTGATGCGTCGGGGCGTCATCTTCGGACACCGCGATTATCGCCCCGTCGCCGACGCGATGGCGAACGACGAACCGTTCGCGACGTTGTCGGGTTTCATGCCGACCGGCGATCCGCACATCGGCCACAAGCTCGTTTTCGACGAACTGATCTGGCATCAAGAGCGCGGCGCTGACGCCTATGGACTCATCGCCGATTTGGAAGCGCACGCCGCTCGCGGGCTGTCGTGGGAGGAAATCGACGAACACACGGAAAGCTATCTGTTGTCGCTCATCGCGCTCGGGTTCGATCCCGAAGCGGGTACCCTCTATCGGCAATCAACGAACCGCGAGGTACAGGATCTCGCGTTCGAGCTCGGGACGAAAGCGAACTTCTCGGAACTCGGAGCCATCTACGATTTCGACGGCGAAACGGAGGTCTCCTACATGCAGTCGGTCATCACCCAGATGGCTGATATCCTCTATCCGCAGCTTTCGGAGCCGAAACCGACCGTCATTCCGGTCGGTCCCGACCAAGATCCCCACATGCGATTGGCACGGGACCTCGCCGGTCGGATGCGGTATTTCAAGGTCACCGAGGCGTACGCGAGCTTCGAGTTGGACGATGACGAGCGCGAACTGGTCGCTCGAGCGTACGATGCACTTTCGGCGGACGTTGCCGATCCCGAGACGGACGTTCGGTGCAACGCCGCCGCGGAATGGCTGCGGTCAGAAGACCTGGCCGAACCGGGTGTCGATAGCGCGATCGAAATCCTGCGCTCCGGCGGCAAAGAACCGCTCCGTCCCCGCGTTAGGTTCCTCAACCGAAACGCGACCGACGAGGCGTTCGAGGCGCTTATCGAGGCGATCGAGGGTGAAAAGCGCGTATACGACGAACACATCGACAGCTTCGAACTCGACCGCCACAACGCCGAACGGCTCGCCCGCGAGATCGAAGTCGAACACGGCGGCTACGGTTTTTTGCCGCCCTCCTCGATCTATCACCGGTTTATGTCGGGGCTCACCGGCGGGAAGATGTCTTCTTCCATCCCGGCGAGCCACATCAGCTTGCTCGACGACCCAGAAGACGGGTACGATAAAGTCAAATCCGCGACGACCGGCGGCCGCGAAACGGCCGAAGAACAACGCAGACTCGGCGGCAAAGCCGACGAATGTCCGGTCTATGAGCTGTATGCGTATCTCCTCGCGAACGACGACGACGAGTTCGCCACTGACGTCTACGACGAGTGCGTCGGCGGCGAGCGACTCTGTGGTGGCTGCAAAGAGCAGGCGGCCGAACTCATGCGGGAGTTCCTCGAAACGCATCAAGAAAAACGAGAGGAGGCGAAGGAACTGCTCGAATCGCTCGATATCGAACTCGAAAGCGATCGCCGGTGAATCTCGAGCGTAAAATCGGTCGTCGATAAAGCTGAAAACGGCTGTCGAGCCGACCCTGAGTGATAAATAGGCTCGTGCTGAGAACACGGTATGAACGAGGGGACAGAGAGGACACGAACCGTTCATCACGACGGTATCACTGTCCGAAAGACGGTCGGAAATGACGGGCGCGTACGACTTGACATCGACTCCGAACGCGATTCGGTCGCGACGGTTCGGGTCGCCGATCCGCCGATCGATTCGCGTCCGCCCGAGGATGTCAAGTTCCACGCCGAAGACCTCGACGCGTGGACCGTTGAGGACGGTTCGGTTCTGAAGCGGATCTTCGACCCCGAGGAGCGTTCTACGATCCGATATCGGATCGCCAATATCGATCTCGACACGCTCGATATCGAACCGCGAGTGACCGTGGCTGACGGGCAGGCGCTAGACGAGATCGTCGATCGGGCTCGTTCCGATGTGCTCCGAGAGTTCGTCGGCGGCGATCGAACGTCGCTGGCTCCCGAATCGGCCGCCACGGAGACCAACGCTGAACCGAGCGATGAATCCGTCGTCGAAGCCGCAGACGATGAACGCGTGTCCGAAGATGCCGCTCGTGCGGAGACCGCGGCTGGGTCCGATATCAGTCTCCGTGCTGAATCCATCTCTCCGAACACAGTTGCTCGAGTTCTCTTGACTGGGTTGCAGGACGGTACCGTCGATGATGATACCGCGGCCGCGCTTCGATCGGAGCTCGGCTCCGACACGAAACGAAGCCAGGAGGTACGTCTCAACCACCTACAGAGCGAAGTTGGCGATCTCGCCGCATACACTGACATGATCGAGTCGTTCATCGATCGGCACGGGACGTTCGACTCGGTCATCGATGACGTTCGCTCCGAACTATCGACGGTCGGGGATCGAACCGACCGCGTCGAATCGAACGTGGAAGAACTCTCTGCGACCGTCGACCGGCTCGGCGATCTCGAGGGAGAGATAGACGACCTCGGTGCTGACCTCGGCAGTCTCGATGCTGACTTCGAGGAGATACGATCGGTGCAGTCGGAACTCGAATCCGAACTCGAAGAGATATACGAGACGCAGACCGACCTCGAATCACGATTCGAAGGGATGGATGACGAACTCACGAGCGTACACGAACGACTCGACGATCTCGAGCGCTTCGAAGAACGGATCTCAGGGGTGTTCCGGGACCTTCAAACGGGTGGCCCGGATTCGTAACCGTTACCGAAACCGTCCCAAAATCCGCCGGAAAAGTCCGGGTTTCGTGTTCGCCTCGGACGCGGCGTCGGCGTTATTTTCCGTCGATCGCCCTCCGTTTTCTGCGCTTGGTTCCCCCTCTGCCGTCGATTCTTCCCCGGTCGTCGATTCACTCTCCGCGGTCGATTCATCGTTTGTCGCTGCGTTATCTCCAGTGGATCGATCGATGTCTTCCGTACTAACCGTTGACGCCTGCCCTTCGTCGGCTTTCGTCGATGCCGGTTCTTCGTCGGCTTTCGTCGATGCCGGTTCTTCGTCGGCTTTCGTCGATGTCGTGTCGCTCTCCACTGGTGAATCTTCGGAGTCTTCGGATTCGCTTTTCGAAGGTGGCTCCGCGGATTCGCCGCTGGAGGGCTTTCTCGCCGAATCGAGCGGATCGAGTTCGGCGCTCGCCGGATCCGATAGCATCTCCGCCAGTCGGTAATAGGCGACGGTCGCCGCGCTCTCGGGTGCGTACGCGACGAGCGGCTTCCGCGCCGTGGCGCTTTCGGTAACCGCGTCGTCGGTCGGGACACCTCCCAGGAACTCCACACCGAGCTCATCGGCGATGGATTCTGAATCCGTGTCGTCATCGGTATGCGTGACGATGACTCCGCGGACGGGAACGCCCAATCGGTCCGCGAGCTGTTTGCTCTTTTTCGTGTCCGTGATCGCGGCCGGAATCGGCGATGTAACGAGCAGCACTTGGTCGGCGAGTTCCATCGGATATGCGCCCTCGTACGTCAGCCCGCCACCGGTATCGACGAGGACGTACTGGTATCGGTCCGCGAGTTCTTCGATGACCTCGTCCAACCGCGTCGGATCCGCTTCGGCGAACCCGTCGAGTGACTGTTCACCGAAGCAAAATCCCAGTCCCTCGCCGATCTCGGTGATGGCCTCCGCCGTCGTTGCGTCTCCCGCGAGAACGTCGTGTAGCGTCGTTTCAACGTCGGAGCTGAGAAACGCCGCCACGTTCGGCATTCCGAGGTCGGCATCGACGACTGCTACCGAGTGACCCCGTTGCCGGAGTGCGATCGCGAGGTTGACGGTTGTCGTCGTCTTGCCGACACCTCCTTTGCCGCTCGTCACCGCGAATACATCGCCGGACATTTCTGATACATCTGTGTCGGCGCTATTATAAAACCCCTCCCGCTGTTTCGACGCGTCAGTACTGCGGAAGCCGTCCCGAAAGGGACGAACCGTCAACGAACGGGAGCGAAACGATGTCCGCAGCCACGTCGTTACCGTCGATTCGAACGGTCAGTTCGTCCGTTTCGAGCCCGTATTCGACGAGCGCCATCGCGATCGGCGCACCGAGTGCCGGGCTCAGATCGGCGCGAGTCACCTCTCCGACGTGGCTGTCACCGTCGAAGACCGCCGAGCTGAGCTCGGGGGTCGTTTCCGGTCGAAGCCCGACTAATCGCCTCGACGGTTGGCCACGGTTTTCGATCTTCGAGACGACCTCCTGGCCGACGTAACACCCTTTTTCGAAATCGAGCGCGTTTCGAATCCCGAGAACGTTCGGAACGTTCCCTTCGAGTTCTGTCTCGAACCGCGGCGTGCCCGCTTCGAGCAGGAGATACCCGAGCGTCTGATACCCGAACGGCGCGGCGTTGAGACCGTGATTTATCAGTGCGTTGAACACGCTTTCTGCGTCCTCGGCGGCGCAGATCACTTCGTATCCTTCCTCGCCGGTCAGATCGTCCGTGCGGATGACGGTGGTTCCCCAATCACCGATCCTCCCCCGAACGAACGTGAGGGGTTCGTCGGGTGAGCCCGGCCCCGAGAGAACGGAGGCGACTTTTTCGGTCGCCTTCGGCCCGTGAACACCGAAGACGCCGAAATCGTCAGTCGCGCGCCGGATCGTTACGTCCTGAATAAACGTCTTTTCGCTCCAGTTTTCGGCGAGTTCGCCCGCCGATCCCGGCGGGACGAAACAGAGCAGCCGTTCGTCGGCGTTATAGACGTAGAGTTCGGTTTCGATCCGACCCTGTGGATCCAGCAACAGCGCGTAGACGCCCTTGCCGTCCTTCTCAGGAACACGATTCGTGACCGCGTTATCGACGAAATCGACCCGATCCTCACCGGTGACCTCGACGATACCGTAGTCGACTTCGATGGTCCCGACGACGTTTCGGACGGCTCTGTGCGCGCGTTCGGGTCGACCGTAGTGGGATACGATTCGACGGCCGCCGTGTTCTGTGTACGTCGCGCCGTGAGCGTCGTGTATATCCGCGATAACTGTCATTGGGAAACCAAACGCGTCCGAGGGGTAAAACGCCCGCGTCTCAGCCTGAGCGTCACCAGCCGAGCTTCTTTTTGAGCCGTTGGATGATCGATCCTCCGCTGGCCGTCTCGTTCGCGTTGTGTTCGGGAACGACCCGATCGTCGGGATAGATCCGCATCTGCTGCTCGTCGTTCTCGACGTCGATCAGACCCGCGTCTTTCAGCTCGGCCAGCGCCGTCTCGAGTTCGTCGATGTCCGCTTCGACACCGGCCCGGAGTTCGAAGACGGTCATCCCTTCTTCGGCCCGATCGACGAGCGCGTCGAGCACCGCGACTTCCGTCTCGTCGCGCTTGCGGTACTCTCGCTTCGCCTGCATACCCGACCGTTCGTTCGGCGATGTCTTAACCGTTCGGCGGGGAGCGCCATTCATCACCCTCGGGACTCAAGTTTTATATCTCCGTCACGGCCACGTGTCAGTAATGGGATTACAGTGTTCGATACTGGGCCACTCCTTCGAGCCCGCCGGCGTGGAACGAGAGCGCGAAGAGCAGGGCAGCGAAGTGGTGACCACCGAACGCGAAATAGAGCGATGCAACCGCTGTGGCACGGAACGCGTCGTCTCTGAAAGCACGGAGGTGACCGCCGTCGTTGACGGAGACGCGGTCGGAATCGAAACGACGGACACCGATGTCGACACCGATATCGGACCCGCGGACGCCCCCGATGAGCCGTCTGGAGGCGGCGGCTTCGCCGGCGTGGTCGACCGAAGCGATCTCAGCGATGACGAACCGAGCGCCACGTCGGAACCCGATGCCGATTCGAAATCCGATCGTCGTGCTGCGGACGAAACGGAGATCATCGATACCGAACCCGCTTCTGCAACAGCGCCCGATCGCGGAGGCGCTCCGTCGTCGACGCCTGACACGGACGTACCCGAGGAACCGCCAGATCCCGAAACGGAGGACGCCGAAATTCTCACCGACGAGGACGAGCCGTCTCGAAAACCGGGTCAGTGGCCCGAAGAGGCCGACTCGGAGGACTCTGACACCCGAGACGAGTCGGATATACACATCGAAACAGAGCCGCCGACCGAACCGACCGCGGACGAGTCGCTATCCGGAATCACCGTGCCGGAAGGCGAAATCGTCTGCCCCGAGTGCGGATTCAGTATCGAAGCCCAGTCCGGATACCGGGATGGCGATTCCTGTCCCGAGTGCAACGCGTGGTTGGAAGCCGAACGAAACCAGTAAACACCCGGATTCCGATATGCTTCGATATGGAAGAGTACAAAATGCGACGTGGCGAGTATCTCGAAGAACGCGTTCCGGATCTGAAAGCGACGATAGAGGAGTATTTCGGCGAAATAACCGAGACTGAAGAGTACAACGGAAGCGATCTGTACGTCGTCGGTGCTCCCGACAACCCCGTTTTCACACGCGTTGTCGCCGGTGCGGTCTCATACCCCGGCAAGAAAGACACGCTCGCGGTCCACTTCGAGGAGCGAGAACTGCAGGATCTGCTCGATTCTGGCGACGTTGACGCCGCGGGCGATGCCAACACCGCGAAAAACGACTTCTTGCTCGAATGTACGGGCCGCGATGCGAAGGCCCGCCGTGAGTCGATGAAGCGATCGGTCGAGGACGACGAGACCCCGGACAACGTCTGAGACGGACTGTCGGACGGCTTCCTCTCGACGTTCGTCGCCGTCTGAACTCGTTCAACGCGGAATGTGGCCGGTTACATCACGGAGGGCTCGTCCGTGTCGTAGGCCGCTTCGGTGAGCAACGCTTCGAGGTTCTGATACGGGACAAACGCCAACAGCATCCCGTCACCGTCGTAGAGTTCGACGCCCCGATCGCCGTGATCGTACTCGTCGCACTCGAGCTGTCCGTTCGGAAGGATCGCGCGATACATATCTCCGTGTTCGTGATCCAAACCCGAAGGTATTTCGGCGGATCATCACTGGCTTATATCGTGCAATTATACGAACGATATGGCCGCACAACGCACTCCCGAACCGGTCGAACTCCCGGTCGTGTTGACCATCGCCGGTAGCGATTCGGGCGGTGGGGCGGGAATCCAAGCGGATCTCAAGACGATCGAAGCGAGCGGCGGATTCGGAACGTCCGCGGTGACGGCGGTGACCGCCCAGAACACGACTGGTGTCAAATCGAGCCATGTGCTCCCGACCGAGGAGATCGACGCCCAGATCGACGCCGTTCGCTCGGATTTCGACGTTCGGGCGGTGAAAACCGGCATGCTTGCGACGGCTGAAATCGTGGAGCGTGTCGCCGAGACCGCTGCCGATCTCGCCGCGCCGGTCGTCGTCGATCCGGTGATGATCGCGGCGACGGGCGATCGCCTGCTGAGCGCGACTGCGGAGTCCGCGTACGAGACGCTTATCGCCGAAGCGGCGCTCGTGACGCCGAACGTCGATGAGGCGGCCGTGCTGACCGAGATCGAACCGGAGGACGAAGAGAGCTCGCGTCGCGCCGGCGATCGACTCCTGGAGATGGGCGCCGACGCCGCGCTCATCAAAGGCGGGCACGTTCCCGGTGAAACGGTACGCGACGTGTTGATAACGCCCGAAACCGTCGAGACGATCGAGCATCCGCGGATCGATACCGCGGCGACCCACGGCTCGGGCTGTACTCTCTCTGCGGCGATCGCAACCCGACTCGCTCACGGAGAACCGATATCGAATGCCGTCGACCGAAGTGTCGAGTTCATGCAACGGGCCATCAGATATCATCACGGCTGCGGTTCGGGACCCGGCGCGGTTCATCACCTCGCCGGAATCCGAAACGAAGCGGCGCGGTGGCCGACCGCTTCCGGTCTCGAATCCGCCATCGAACGGCTCTGTGCATCGAACCTCGATTCGCTCGTCTCCGATACGGACGCGCGTCTCGCCGTGTCGACCCCGTATGCGGACGGTGTTGACGATGTGGCGGTGTTCGACGGCGGGTTCGATCTGACTGCCGATAGCGTTGTCCCGAACGGCTCCGTCCGGTTCGGCGTTCAAACGGCGCTATCCGATCTGCTACTCGACGTCCGAGAAACTCGTCCGGACGTGCGCGCTGCGTTCGAGTGGTATCCTGACGAGGATCCGATGGATCGACTTCTCGCGACCGGGGGCGAACCGTCGGCTCTACTCGTTCGCCGCCGTGATGAGGCCACGACCGTCCTAGCACCGACGCTGGAAACACTCCTCGACGAACTCCTCGCGGAAGAGAGCCGACGTTGAAACGGCGGTCCGTGTGAGGTGCCGGACTCCCCGCCATATTCGTCTGTGAGGTGCCGGACAACCCGTCACGTTTTATGCGTCGGCACCCGCCGGTTCGGATATGGCATCCGGTATCGTCGGGGAGTTTTTCGAGTTGAAGGCCGCCGCGTCGGCCGACCTATTGGCGATGCAGATGGGTGATTTCTACGAGTTCTTCGGCGAGGACGCCGAACTCGTCGGCGAAGAGCTCGACCTGAAAGTCTCCGAGCGTTCGTCCGGGGGTGAGCCGTACGCGATGGCCGGCGTTCCGGTCGACGATCTCACACCGTATATGAAAGCGCTCGTCGAGCGAGGCTATCGGGTCGCGATCGCCGACCAGCGCGAGACCGACGACGGAATCGTTCGGGAGATAACCCGGACCGTCACGCCCGGTACGCTGCTCGAAACGGATGACGCCGCCGCGCAGTATCTGGCCTCTGTCGCGTGCGATGGCAACGCGTACGGCCTCGCAGTCTGTGACATAACGACCGGTCGGTTTCGAGTGACGACGCTCTCGGGCGAGGCGAGCGCGGAACGGACGCTGAACGAACTCGACCGGTTCGATCCCGTCGAAGTGCTGCCGGGCCCGACCGTTCGGGGCGACGATGCGTTCATTTCGGCGCTTCGAACCGGGCTCGACGCCCGCCTGACGCTTCACGAAACCGACGCGTTCGCCCCCGGCCGCGCGCGGCACACGCTCGCCGAGCAGTTCGGGGATGCCGCCGGAACGGTCGGACTCTCCGAACCGGCGATCATGGCCGCGGGGGCGGCGATCGCATATATCGACGAGACGGGCGTCGGCGCGTTGGCGTCCGTCACGCGGCTCGGTTCGTACACGGCGGACGAGCACGTCACGCTTGATTCGACGACGCGGCGAAACCTCGAACTCACGGAGACGATGACCGGCGGCGGGCGAACGCTCTTCGAGACCGTCGATCGCACGGCGACGAACGCCGGCGCGCGGTTACTGAAAGAGTGGCTCACGCGCCCGCTCCGTGATACCGATCGGCTTCAGCGCCGACAGGACGCGGTCGAATCGCTGTTGGCGGACGCGCTGGTTCGAGAAGGGCTTTCGGAGACGCTCGGACGGGCATACGATCTCGAACGCGTCGCGGCGCGCGCGGTCTCCGGAAGCGCCGACGCCGATTCGCTGTTGCGCGCCCGCGAGACGCTCGCGCTCGTTCCCGAGCTGTTCGACCGCATCGACGGATCGCCGCGACTCGCCGATTCACCGGTCGCGACGCTCTTCGATGATCTCGATCGTGCGGCGATCGAAGCCCTCCGCGAAGAGCTCGACGCCTTGGCCGACGATCCGCCGAAGACGCTTCACGAGGGCGGCCTGATAAAACGCGGCTACGACGACGAACTCGACGAACTGGTCGAGAGACAGGAGGCCGCGACGGAGTATTTCGACTCGCTCGAAGCGCGTGAAAAACGGCAGTACGGACTCTCGCGGGTGACGGTCGGTCGAAACAAGACCGACGGCTACTACGTACAGATCCCGAAGTCCGCATCCGACAGTGTCCCCGAACACTACGAGGGGATCAAGACGCTGAAGAACGCCGAACGGTACGTTTTCGACGAACTCAGAGAGCGCGAGCGCGAGCTGTTCCGTCTCGAAGAAGAGCGCGGCGACCGCGAGTACGAGGCGTTCTGTCGGCTTCGGGATTCGGTCGCAACGCGTGCGGATCTCTTGCAGGCGGTCGGGCGGACGCTCGCCGAACTCGACGTCCGCTGTTCGCTCGCGGCACACGCCGCAAAGCGAGGTTGGACGCGCCCCGAACTCACGACCGACCGAGTCCTCGAAGTCGAGGCGGGACGCCATCCGGTCGTCGAAACGGATACGCAGTTCGTCCCGAACGATCTCTTTCTCGACCCCGAACGCCGGTTCTTGCTCGTCACGGGGCCGAACATGTCCGGAAAATCGACCTACATGCGGCAGGCGGCGCTCATCACGCTTCTCGCACAGGTCGGCTCGTTCGTCCCGGCCGATCGCGCTTGCGTCGGACTCGTCGACGGGATCTACACCCGCGTCGGCGCGCTCGACGAACTCGCCGAGGGGCGTTCGACGTTCATGGTCGAGATGGAGGAGCTCTCGAACATCCTTCACTCGGCGACGGAGGATTCGCTCGTCATCCTCGATGAAGTCGGCCGAGGGACGGCGACGTACGACGGTATCTCGATCGCGTGGGCGGCGACG
>SKKJ01000056.1 GCA_007121575.1 Natronomonas sp. | reverse complement strand
CGGTTCGAGAATCTTCGATCACGATCCGATCTGTGTACGCGACTGCACCGACGACTGTAGATCGCCAGCGTATTTCTGCAACTACGCCTGTCTGTCGGCGCATATCGAAGCGAACGAGCTGACGATGGGCAACGCCTGCGAGTGGTCACCCGAGTGAAAACAAACACCGATCAACGGCCGCGAAAGAGCTATCATCGGGACGCCCACACCACGAGGTATGTCAGGGCGTGCGGGGTCGGATTGTCCGGAGTGTGGCGGTCAGCTACAATCGATCGACAACGGCAAGCTCTATCGCTGTCGCGACTGTGGTCGAGAGTTCGATCCGGCCGACGTGTTCTTGCTGTGAGCGGTTACCGCTCGACAACGAGCAGGACGACCCGTTCTAAGACGAGGGCTTCGAGTCCCGCATCCGTCGCGTTCAGTTCGTTCGTCCCGATATCGTAGAAGGATCGAACGAGCTCTTCGTCGTATTTACCGAGTGTGTCCGCCGGCGTTATCAGATCGCCGATCGAATCGGCTGCCGTCGCCTCGTCTCCGCGACCATCGACAACGATGACCGCAGGCGTTTCACCCACGGAGACACCGATCTCGAAGGCCTGATCGATTTGCCGACGACCGGCCGCGTACAGAGTCATCTCGACGCCGCGATCACGGACGATTTCCTCGCCGCGAGCGCGCTCGCGATCGGCTACCTCGAGTGCGCGTTCGAGGTGCCGTCTCGAAACCACATATCGAGCGTCGAACGCTTGAATCATCACCCCACACTGTTCGGAAATCGAATCGATCGCGTCGATGAACGATCCGACGTCCGGGAACCGATCACCGCCGATTTCGACGACGCCTTCGACGAATTTCACGAGGGATCACCACACATCAAAAATCACCGAGGCTCGCTTGATCTTCGCCGCTGTCGGGCGTAGACTCTCGCTCAGTCGGTGGATCGGGCGCAACGGACGTGTCGGGTGTTATGTCATCCATCGACGGATTTCGATGGCCGGCGGCTTCGAGGATGCTTTCGGCGGTCTTCTCACGACCTCGAAGCGCGCCCAAGACGACCGGTTTCTCTGCATTTCGGAGATCCGCCCGTGTTTCGATACCGGCATCGTAGAGCCTCCGAGCTCGCTTTCGACCGACGCCGCGAACGCCAGCGAGATCGATCAGCTCCTCGCCGACACCGTGTTCAACGCGCTTTCTGGCCTCCCGGATCGCGCCCACACTGTCGAGGCCCAACTCACCAGCGAGCGACTCCGCGGCCCCAAGCAGCCACTGAGCGGTGTCGACCTTCCCACGGATGTCTCCCGGACCGACGCCGTACCGTTCGGCGATCTCGTCCTCTTCGAGTTCGCTCGCCCAATCTTCGAGCATTCGAGCCGTTTTCAGCGCGGAGAGCCAATCTTCGAAGCGACCCTCTTCAAACTCGCTCGGAAGCTCGCCGAGAAACTCCGCTTCGCGTTCGTACGCCAGCATGGTATACTCCTCGCGATCGCCCGCACGCAGGTAAAGCTCGTACATGTCGGGCGTTCGTGAGACGAGGTGATACAACCCCATCGCGGTCGGATCGGTCGCGCCCTTGAGCCCGTCGAGTATCTCCGCGGCGCTCATCGGGTCGAGGTATAACCGCGAGACGGTGTGTCCGAGGTTCGTCGCCTCGATCGAATCGCCACGCTCGATAAACCCGTTTCGTTCGAGATACGCGAGCGTTGAATCGACCACTCGCTCTAAGTTGTCGCTTCCATCGGAGCCGCGACGGTACTGCGTCGCATAAAGCGTTCGGTCGAGAAATTCGAGTAACGCCGCCCGTGAATCGGCGAACCCGGAGGCGATCGTCGCGAGTAGATGCGTCCGCATCGAGGGTTCCCGAGCGAGTTTCGATTCGACCGGTTCCGGATCGGCCCAGACGTACCGATCGAGGAGTTCGTCGAGTTCGTCGTAGCTATTGGCCAACAACAACGCCTCACCGTAGGGATCTCGCCCGGGCCGCCCGGCCCGACCCATCATCTGGTGGACCTCAAGCACGGACAGCGGTTTCATTCCACCGACATCACCCGAGTAGCGTCGCCAATCGCGAACGACGACCCGACGCGACGGCGTATTCACACCGGCGGCGAGCGTCGGTGTCGCACAGATCGTCTTGATAAGCCGATCACGGAAAGCGTCCTCGACAAGCGAGCGATGTTCGCTGGAACAGCCGGCGTGGTGAAACGCAGCACCTTTTTCGACGCAGGCGGCGAGGTCTTCGCTCGTTTCGGTGTCCGAGACGGCGCGGATCTCTTCAGCGACGGCCTCGAGTCGGTCGCGTTCATCGCGATCGATGCCGTTCGCGGTGGTATTCGCAAGCCGCTTTGCCGCACCTTCGGCGTTCCGCCGGGAGTTAACGAACACGAGCGTCGAGCCGCCGTCGTCGAGGGTATCTCTGACGATCGCTTCGGTGGGCTTTTCGCTGGATTCGACCCGGAGTTCGCGCTTTTCGCCGTCACCGAAGTGAAGCGCTTGTCCGTAATGAACGCCGGTTCGGAGCTCGTTCGGTCGCCACGTCGAGTCGATGAGTTCGGCGTCAAGCCATTCGGCCAGCGTCGCCGCGTTGCCGACGGTCGCCGACAGCGCGACGACCTGTAGGTTCGGATTGATTCGTCGAAGTTTCGCGAGAGTCACTTCCAGTGTCGGCCCCCGGTTCGGATCGTCAACGAGGTGAACCTCATCGGAGACGACACAATCGAGATCTTCGACCCACGGTGCGCCGTTTCTAACGAGCGAGTCGACCTTCTCGCTCGTGGCGACGATGATGTCCTTCTCGGCGAGCCACTCGCCCGAGTCCTCGTAATTTCCGGTCGAGACGCCGATCGAAACACCGTACGCTTCGAACGCCGAGAACTCCTCGCGCTTTTCGCTGGCCAGCGCTCGAAGCGGCACGATGTACAGTGCTTTTCCCCCTCGATCGACGGCAGACAACATCGCGAGCTGTGCAATGAGTGTCTTTCCGCTCGCGGTTGGGATCGACGCAACGAGGCTCCGGCCGTCAGCTACACCGGCATCGACCGCCTCGGCTTGGGGCGGATATAGCGATTCGATCCCACCCTCACGGAGGTGCTCGGCGAACCACGTCGGCACGCCGGACACGTCGGCAACGTCCATTATCCCTCGGTTGTGCGTCACCGAATGTAAATGATCGTATCGATGGCAAACGACCGCGATAAATGTCACTCACGCGTCCCGTCACGCATTTAGCCCCGTCGTCCGAACGGGAAGTATGAAGGTTCGATTCGATCGCGAGACGTGTATCGGGATGTTTCAGTGCGTAGCCGAATGGGATGCGTTCGAGCGAAACGAAACCGAAGGGAAAGCGGATCTCGCCGAAAGCGAATCGGTCGCGGACGGAATATTCGAGCGAGCGGTCCCGGAGGACGCCGAACTCGACGCGAAATTTGCGGCTCGCACGTGTCCGGTCGATGCGATCGAGATCTACGATGACGACGGCGAGAAACTCGTCTGACCGGAATCCAGTCTAAAGACTCGGCAGATAGCCACGGCGGGAGCGAGACTCGATCTCAGTAATAGATATTCGGCGTAACGATTATGTTACCTCCCGAGAGCATATCATGCAAAGGTGTCACACGATGTCCGGACGCAGTGACCACGAGATCAGACGGCTCAGTGAGTGGGCATCATTGATCGGCGATCGACTGCCGGAAGAGTACGAATCGACGACGAACCAAACCGATTGACATCCTCCTCCGCGTGACCGCGGAGGAATCCCACGGTACCGTACCGCTGGATTGGGAGATTACGGTTTGCACTCTACCACCTCTTCCCGAGATTGGAATCCTCGGGAGAGGTCATG
>SKKJ01000171.1 GCA_007121575.1 Natronomonas sp. | reverse complement strand
GTTTGAACGAGCGACCCCTCGACGAACTGGATTCGTCGGTGCGGGACTGCCCGCACAGCATAGGGACCTGAACGGGGTTCCCGATTCAATACCAGAGAACGCTCCGTTTTTTATGGGCTTTCGTTCGGGATTTGCAGAGAGCCAAGCGCCGGAAGATCGAATCACGATCGAATCGGGGCCGTTCGAAGGCGGAACGACGATGCACGTTTCAACGCTTGATCTGCAATTACAGACGTGGTTCGAGCAGGACAACCACTTCCAACGTGTGGCAAAAACATATAGCCCAGAACACGCTCGAGACGGTGTCGGATCGGTCGGCGAAGAACTCGGGCGTTCAACCGGCGTCGCTGGTGAAATCGCCGCGCGGACCGAAGAAGACGCGAAGAAAGGCCTCATCGGCCACGCACAGAAAGCCGCCCGTGCACGAGACGCCGACGGTACTCCGCCGTTACTTCGTCGCGATTTCAATACAGTAGACGGCGATCAACCCGGAATCCACTTCGTATCATACCAACGCACGATCGATGACTTCGTTCGCGTTCGCGAGGCGATGACCGGAGCCGACCTCACTGGCAAAGGCGTGGGACAACGCTTAAATAACGGTATTTTACAGTACATTTTCGTACGACGACGCGGGAATTTCATCATACCACCTCGGTCGAATCGGTCACTTCCGGATGTACATCCAAACTAACGAAACATGTCACGACGATACACACGACGACGATTGCTCGGTGTTGGAGGACTCACAGCCATCGGTTCATTTGCCGGCTGTACGATCGGCTGGAGCGGTGACGCCGATAGAAACGAGGGAAACCTAGTTCCGGATCTACCGCAGGTCGAAAACCCACCGGACGCCGTGTATATCCCGACACATCGAGAAGCGATGCGCCATCTTCCAGCAGTGGAGGCTGGCGAGTATATGCTCTCGCCGATGATCACATACCCACACTCATTTTGGCTCGTGACCGGAACCGAGAGAGAGGAAGTCACCCCAGTCGACGGGCGTGGCGTGCATCTCATGGTAACGCTTTGGGACGCCGAGACCGGGCGTGTGCTCCCGGTCGATGCCGGTGCAACGATGCGCGTGCTAAAAGGCGGCGATCTGGTGGACCAGCGTGCACCGTGGCCGATGATCTCACAGACGATGGGGTTTCACTTCGGCGATAACGTCTCGCTTCCCGAAGACGGAACCTACGCCGTCGAGGTTGATCTCAACCCGATCGAGGTCGAAAAGACCGGGGCGTTCGAGGGGCGGTTTACCGAACGCGTCACGGCGAGCTTTACGTTCGAATACGACGATGCGTTCCGCCGAGATGTCATCGGCGGTGTAGAATATCTCGACGAATCGTACTGGGGACAGCGTGGGGCGCTCGAACCGCCGATGGCCGGCGATCACGAACACGCTGGACACGGCGATAGTGATGACGGCGGGCACGACCACGAAGACCATGGACATCACGACGATGACGACGAGCATCACCACGACGATGGGCATCACGATGGTGATGAACACCATCACAACCATGGACATGATCAGGAGGATGAACGCGAATCCAACCATCAGCATGGAGAACACCACGCCGAGGATAGCGGACACGAGGAACATCACCACAACGGACATCACATGCCGTTTTCGGCGCTTCCGGAGGCTGAAACCTATCCGGGAGTGGACCTTGGTGAGCACGAAAGCGGTGATGCACGGTTTGTCGTTCGGTATCTGCGGGATTCACGATTCGCCGATGGCGGGTATCTGCTCGTCTCACCCCGAACGCCGTACAACCGAGTCCCGCTCGCAGATATGGCGCTTTCCGTCGAGGGAGATATCGAAGCAGATCTTCAACAGACGCTCGATAGCGAACTCGGACTTCACTACGGTGCATCAGTAGAGTTATTATCGGGTGATACGTTCGAGCTCGTCGTTGGGGGACCGCCGCAAGTGTCCCGGCACGCCGGATACGAGACCGCGTTTCTCACGATGGCTCCAATGCAGGTGACGGTCCCAGAATGAGATCGGTCGCTGGTTTGATTGTCGGGACCGGTATCGTACTGGCGATCATCTCTGGAGCGGCCATCGCAGCGGATAACCCCGGACTCGCCGATTTCGAACCCAGAGATATCGACGCGGCGTCCGGCGATCTCGTTGAGGTCGAACTGACCATTCGAACTGCGAGCGCGAATGACGATGAGGCGGTCGAATCGATCGAATACAGCCTCATCTATGATCCGGAAATACTCTCCATCGAGGCAGTTGAGCAGGGCCCATGGCTGCAAGGTGGTGAAGGCACCGACGTGTCCTTTGAAACCGAAGTCGACGAAGACGTGGGAAAGCTTACCGTCGAGCAAGCGCGAGATCCGCCAGCAGGTGGCGTGATCGGTGAGGGAACGACAGCGACAGTCACGTTCGAGGTCGCCGACGATGCGCCCTCATCGAACGCGATCGTCCAATACGAACACTACAACGCACAAATGCTCGAATATCCGTTAATCGTACTCCACGATCGAACGGAACTCAACATCGAGATAGACGGCGGCGGCGACGACCGGCTCCCACGTGAATCGGCAGAACGCGTCGAGGATGAGTCACCGGGGATTATCACGCCAGAGTCCGATTCAGACGACGCCGAAGAACGAGAAACGGATGCCGAGGCTCCAGAGGACCAACCCGGGTTCGGGATCGTCGTCGCGGTCCTCGCAATCACGCTCGCGGTAGCGTTCCGGGTTGATCACACGCCGTAATCGTCTTCGCGAACTTGGGCGTATCGCCCGTCTCGGTAGCCGAACTTTCGCCATCGATACTCCGCAAAGAGCTTTGCTCCAGACCATCCAGTAGAGAGCGCATCTCTCGGATGAATCCCGTTCGAATCGGCGATGTTATCGACGAGACTAAACAATCGATCCCAATCGTTCGGTTCGTAGTCGTGAACCATGTCTGCGAAAATACAGTTTCGGCGTACCTCTGCGCCAATCGTACGATGCCACTCGGCGTTGTACGCTCGCATCGCACCGAGTGCCGCGAGTCGCCCCGCGATCGAACCAGTTCGAACCGCGACGTGATCGCCGCCTTCGTGGAACGCGGAGGTCGCACCCATCGCACCGCCGACGATCGCGATGTTCGCGGCGGTCGGCGACTCGATCGGTCGGGTCGAAGAGATCGGATAGGTCTCGGTGCCTGCTGATTTCCCACGATCTTTTTGCAGTGGAAAGTCCTCGAGGTCGTATTTCGGATATATTTTTTCGAGTAATCGTTCGAGATACACTTTCCCCTGTGGAATCCGCTCATCTTCCGGACGAAGAAGACAATAGCTGTCGCGGTTTTTCACGGCGTCTAACTCGAGATCGATCGGCATCGTCAACCCAACTCTGGCGATCGAACCGTCGTTCGGAAACACCCACGGATACGCCGTATGCCCGGGCATATACCCCCACCAGAACTTGATTCTATCGCCCTCGAATAACTCCTTGGGGAACTGCCGGTACTCTTGATATGCGATGTGGTTCGTTCGGTGGGTCGCGAGTCGGTCCATCTGCTCGTTCGAAAGCCACCGTTCGAGAACCCGACCGGTGACCGCCCGCTGCGGTCCGTCGGCCAAGATGAGATAGTCGGCCTCGATCTCGGTGCCATCCCGAAGCGTCAGCGTATGCGATGGTGCTCCGGTTAGATCAGTTTCCACGTCGGCGACCGCCGTCCCGACTCGGTACGTGGCACCGGCCGATTCGGCTCGCTCACGGAGCCAATCGTCGAAGCGAGCACGGTGCATCGTAAAGCCGAAATTCGGATAGTTCGAATCAATTCCCGTCTCCGTCAGCTCTAACGTTTCCGTCGGACCGATGAACTCCGCCGC
>SKKJ01000280.1 GCA_007121575.1 Natronomonas sp. | reverse complement strand
TTTAGAACACGGGATCACGAAATCAGACGTTCGGGAGATCGCTCGCGGATACGATCTCTCAGTCGCGGAGAAACCCTCGATGGCCTGTCTCTCCTCGCGGATCCCGACGGGGATCGAAGTGACGGAATCTCGACTGAGCCGGATCGAAAAGGCCGAAGCACTGTTACGAACGTGGGGATTCGAGCAGTTTCGCGTCCGCGATCACGACGGGCTGGCTCGGATCGAGGTCGGCGCGGACGAACTCACGCGGGCGCTCGATCCGGAGTTCGCCGCGGCCGCGCGGAGACATCTGCGCGAGATCGGCTTCGAGCACGTGACGCTCGATCTGGAGGGCTATCGGACCGGCAGCGTCTCGCCCGCGGCGGCCGAAGAGAGCTGATCTACAGGCGGTTCACGCTTCCGGCGGAACGAACGCCTCTTCGAGTCGGTCGCTCGCCAGCGCGAGAATCGTCTTGATCCGGGTTTTGCGGAGGTTCAAATCACTGTAATAACAGAGCGATCGCGTCGTGTTCTCACATCCATAACACTCGTAGGTGTCTCTGAGCAGTTCGCCCTCGGGACACAGCGTCGAGGCAATGATCGGAACGCCGTCGGCGTGCAGTTCCTCCATTGTGGGGATGATCGTCTCCGTGAGGTGGCCGGCACCCATCGTTCCGAGACACACCGCATCGCTCTCGCCCGCCGCTTCGAGGAGTCTCGGTGTCATGTCGGCAGAGACGACGACGGTCGAAACGTCGCGCGTGAGCCTGTCGGAATCCGGATCGAAGGTCGGGTCACGACCGACCGGCTGGCGATACCAGCGAACACGGTCCTCTTCGACGGCGCCAAGAGGCCCATACTCGGGCGTTCGGAAAGTATCGGGATTCGTCGTGTGGGTTTTGGTGACCCCACGGGCGGCGTGAATGCGATAGTTGAACGCGACAAGGACCCCCATTTCGCCCGCGTTATCGTCCATCGCCGCCTGCACCGCCGTCAGGAGGTTTCCGGGCCCGTCGGGGCTAGTCAACGACGGGTTTCGCATCGCGCCGGTGAACACGACGGGCGTATCACCGTCGTAACAGAGATCGACGAAATACGAGACGGTTTCGAGGGTGTTCGTACCCTGGGTGACGACGATCCCGTCGATCGACGGATCGGCATCGAGTTCGCGGATCCGTTCTGTCAACTCGTACATCTGCTCGATCGTGTAGTGGTGGCTGACGATCGTCGCGAAGTCCTCCGTCACGAGGTCGGTGAGCCCCCCGAGTTTGGGGACGGCCTCGACGAGGTCCTCACTCTGTAATTCCGGACTCGCGTCCGCACCGTCCGTGTCGGTCGAGGAGATCGTCCCGCCCGTGGAAACGATTGCGATAGTCATGATTCGAATAAACGGTTGGCAGTGAAGCACTTAATCGTTGGTGAGCGCGAAAAAAGCGAGTCCTATCGGGAGATCGTTCCCGTCACACCTTGTCGGCGATCGGGAGCCGAATCACGAAGATCGCCCCATCAATTTCGCTGTCGTGGGTCGAAAGCCAATCGCCCGAAGAATCGCGCGCTTTTCGGTCCTCGACCCATACCTCGCCGCCGTAGCTATCGATGAGCGATTGAACGAGATAGAGTCCGATCCCCGCACCCGAGCTTTCGAGACCCTTCTCACCTTTCCCGAAGATTTCTGCTTTCTGTGTGTCGGAGATACCGGGACCGTTGTCGGCGATTCGAACCTCGGCATACTCGTCGCGTTCGGTGGCCGAAACCCAGACCTTCGGCGGCGTCTTGTCGTTGTGTTGAATCGCGTTCTGGAGGACGTTTCGAAAGACGGAGCCGAGCATGTCGTTGCCGACGACGTCGAGATCGGGAACCGATCCATCGACGCTCATCACCGCCTCCGGGTAGCCGGACCGAATCTCTTCGATCTGTTGGTTGAGTATTCCGGCGAGTGAAACCGCTTCGGTCTCACCGTTCGGGCTCAGCATGACCTGTGCGAGATCCCGAGCGGCCGTCGTCAAGTTAGCCGCGCTTTCGGTGCTCTCTTTGATAATTCGGAGATATTCACGCCCTTCTTCATCGACGTGTTCTTCGAGAAGTTCCGCGTACGCGCCGACCAACTGGAGATCGTTCCGGATATCGTGACGCATGACCTGGTTGAGAAGCCGGAGGTTATCGCGTTGCTTCTCGAGACGCTGTTGGTGGGGCGAAGGCTCAGCCATACTCGGTTATCGAGATCAAGGAATATACTAGACTCCGCTGAGTCCTTGACACTGGGACAACCAACCGTACCAGTGACAATCGGACGGCCGGTTTCGACACGAGCGGCGGTGGTTCCTACGTCGTCTTTTCTCGCTCCCACACGGGGACGGCCTCTTTGAGGAGCGTTATGTCATCCTCAACACGAAACTCGCTCACCGAACAGTTATCGGGACGATGCGAGGAGAGCGACTCGGTCAGTCCATATCCCTTGGCATGGCCGAGCAGGATGCACAACGGTCCGCCGTGGGTGACGAGCAATACCGACTCCGCATCCACCGACGCGAGTTCCTCGAAGCCGTCGACGACGCGGGTTTGGACATCGCGGAACGATTCACCGCCCTCGGGAATGGCGTCGATCGCCTCATACGCAGTCTGATGTAGGCCGAACGACGGAAATCGATCTTCGACATCTGAATACGACAGCCCTTGATACACACCGAGGTTTCGTTCTCGCCACGTGGAATCGAACGAGACGGGGACCTCGCCGGTCGCCTCGAGCAGGATCTCGGTCGTCTGTTTCGTCCGGAGGAGATCCGAGGAGAAGGCGCGATCGAATTCGTACTCGTACTCGTCGGCCAGCCACGTGCCGACCGCAGCGGCCTGCTCACGGCCGGTTTCGTTCAGGGGAACGGGAGCCCAACCCTGCATTCGTTTATTCCGGTTCCAGTCCGTCTCGCCGTGTCGGACGACGACGACGCGAGTCATGGACGATCGTAGGATGGCGGTGAGTATCAGTGTAGTGTTCCAAACCGAATCCCCACAGTATTTCCCACCCGAAATTCGATAGGTCGGGAGGTCGAACGGGTGATATGCGTCGCCTTGGGATCCGTCAGCGACTCCGACGGTCGGTCGAGCGAGTCGGATATCGGTGCGTCTATGGGCTCGCAGACCTCACACACGCGATCGGCCTCGCGACACCGAGGTCAACCGTCGCGGGACGCTACTGGAGTTACGAGCCGAGAAACGCCCACGGCGACGATCCCGGACTTGCGGCGCTGGCAGCGCTACCGGACGATGCGGTCGTTTTGGATATCGGTGCACACGTCGGTGAATACGCCGTCCCGCTCGCGATCGGAAACGATCGACGAGTGTTCGCCTTCGAACCGAACCGAGAGAGCGCCAACCGGCTCGTGCGGACGGCGAAACGGAACGGTGTCGCACACCGAATCGAGCTTCATCGGATCGGTCTCGGGAAAGCGGATGAAGAGCGGCCGTTTTATCGGTCGACCTACTCGAAACTGTCCGCGTTCGACCCGACCGCCGCAGATCGGTGGGGGGCCGAGATCGAAGCCGTCGAAACGATTTCGGTTCGGCGGCTCGATTCGCTCGTCGGCGAGACCGTCGATCCGCCGGACGGGATCAAAATCGACGTGGAGGGTGCCGAGCGAGACGTGCTCGAAGGGGCGGAGAGGACGATCGAGACACGTCGACCGCTCGTCGTTATCGACGTACACGAAGAGGCCGCTCGGCCGATGATCGAAGCGTGGTTTATAAAGCAGGGATACGCGTGTTCGACGGTCGGGGACACGCTCATCTGTCGGCCGAGCGGCGGGCACGGGTAGCCCGATCTCACTTCGGGAGACGTCATACAGCGTTTTGGAACCGCATAACAATGTGACGCGAGCGGAAG
>SKKJ01000026.1 GCA_007121575.1 Natronomonas sp. | reverse complement strand
TCAGAATCGGCGACGTCGTCTGTCAGGGGAACCGCTTGTGCGAACCGTGTGATCACCTCGAGCGGCTCACCCGAGACGGCGTTCGAAAGTCGCTCGTTCACCGCGGCGGGCTCCGAGTCGATATCATCGAAGGCGGGACAATACAGCCCGGTGATGAAATCGTCACTCTCGAGTGAATTGGTCGTCGGTTAACGGCGGAATCACTCGAATAGCGACCCTCAAACGGCCGGTATCCAGAGTGGGAAATTTTAACACCCGAGCATCGAAATAGCGGGTATGTTCAACCTGTCCAACGAACAGGAGATGTTGGTGTCCTCACTGGAGGAGTTGGCCGAACGAGAGTTCGCAGACGACGCGTTCGAATGGAACGGCGAAGTCCCGTGGGATAACATTGCGACACTCGCCGAACACGGCTTTCTCGGCATAAACTTCCCGATGGAGTACGGCGGTGGGGGCATGACGGAGTTCGACGCGATGTTGAGCGTCGAAGCCGTCGGACGGGTCTGTCCGGACACCGCGGAGTACCTCTTCACCCAGCAGATGGTCGGTCCACGCGAGATCGAGATGTTCGGGACCGAGGCGGACAAAGAGCGATACCTCCCCCCGATGATCGAGGGCGAAAAAGACAGCGCGGTCGCGGTCGCGATCTCCGAACCCGAGGCCGGATCCGATGTCGGCGCGA
Source organism: Natronomonas sp. (assembly GCA_007121575.1). GTDB lineage: Archaea > Halobacteriota > Halobacteria > Halobacteriales > Haloarculaceae > Natronomonas. The sequence goes on along the minus strand of SKKJ01000026.1, from coordinate 3,210 downwards.
TGAACACCCGCGCCGAGGAGGACGGTGACGATCTCATCGTCAACGGCGAGAAGATCTGGGTCAGCAACGTGCCGCACTCCGCGGCGGCGGTCACGTGGGTCAAATTCCCCGAAGGGCTCGGCTCGTTGATCATCGATTTCGACGCAGAAGGCATCGAGGTGGCTCAACACTACACGAACATGGCCGAACACACCCAGACGCAGTTCTATATGAACGATGTCCGCGTTCCGAAAGAGAACGTGCTTACCCGCGGGAAGGAGGGGTTCAAACAGCAGCTCAAAGCGCTCAACTGGGAGCGGATGGGCAGTGTGACGTTCGCGAACTCGATGGCTCGCTGTGCGCTTGATAAGGCCATCGAGTACGCTGGTCAACGCGAACAGTTCGATCAGCCGATCGGTGATTTCCAAGGGATCGAATGGAAGCTCGCGGACATGGCGAAAGAGCTCGAAGCATCCCGGGCGTTGGCGTATCGGGCGGCGATTGATGCGCACAACCGAGGGGAAGCCCCCGACCGGCTACAGACCTCCCTCGCGAAACTGTACTCCTCTGAGATGGTCGAAAAGGTCGTCACCGAGGCACTGCAGATCCACGGCGCGAACGGCTATCAGCAGGGACATCCACTTGAGTATCTCTACCGACTCGCTCGCGGACGCCGACTGGCGGCCGGTACCGACGAAATTCAGAAGACTCAGATAGCGGACGCCTTGAAAAAAGACGGCGTCCCTTCGCTGTTGTAGTCGGCGGTAACTGCTCGAAATCACGTATCGCTATACGTGGCGTCCGGGTTACGAGTAGTCTCGATCGTAGTCCGGATCCCGTTTCTCGCTGAACGCTGCGACAGCCTCGGCGTGTTCGGCGTCGTTTACACAGTCCCACTGGTACGCGATCGCCCGCTCGCAATACTCCTCAAAGGACTGTTCGGGGTCGATCAATCGGTTCGTGTGCTGAACCGCCTGCGCGGGGAGATCCCGGAGTTCTTCGGCGAATTCGCGGGCACCCGCGAGCGGGTCCGCGGCTTCTTCGGCGGCCAAGCCGAGTTCGACCGCATCAGATGGCGTGATTTCCCGTCCGGTCAGCAGATACTCTTTTGCCTTCGCCTCGCCGATCAGCCGCGGTAAGAGCCAGCCGCCGCCGTCACCGGGAATCAACCCCACGTTGACGAACCCTTCCCGAAGTGAGGCATCGGGACCCACAATTCGCACGTCACACGCGAGCGCGAAATCACAGCCGGCACCGACGGCGGGGCCGTTCACTGCTGCCACACTCGGGGTGGCCGCTTCTCTGAGCTGTCGGACGACGTTTTGGACAGCCCACAAGAATCCGGCGTACTCCTCCATGGGCATGTCCTTCCAGTCGGGCATGCTGGTGACATCGGCACCGGCACAGAACCCGTTTCCGGCCCCCGTTAGCACGATCGCGTAAACGCCGTCGTCTCCTCTCGCGCGCCGGATCGCTTCGTTGAGCTCTAATATCGTCTCTTGGGTGAACGCGTTGTACACGTCCGGTCGGTCGATCGTTATCGTGGCGATACCCTCCTCCATTTCGTAGGCAACGTCGTCGTACATGATGACTTCGCCGCGTCGATAGTTCGCGGTCGTTTCGACGTGTCGGACCGAGGGGTCTTGAGTGTACGTTACCGAACGGCATATCGCGATGCAGAGATCGGTCACACAAATCGATGGCGCAACGCCTATGCGTACACCCACCGAGTGAGCCACGTATGCATCCCGCAGAGTTGGACTCCGGCGTCCTGCCGCTTGAAGACGTGACCGTCATCGATCTGACGCAGGTACTCGCCGGCCCGTTTGCGTCGATGACGTTCGGGGATATGGGCGCTGAAGTGATCAAAATAGAGGCGGTCGGTCGCGGCGATCGATCCAGGAACATCCAGCCCGCACCGGCGTATTTCGACGTCGTCAATCGAAACAAACAGAGCATCGCGCTCGATCTGAAAAGCGAGGAAGGGCAAGCGGTCGCCAGACGGCTCGCATCTGAGGCGGACGTGTTCATCGAGAGCACGAAAGCAGGTCGGGCGGAGTCGTACAACCTGGGCTACGAAGACATTCGCGAATTAAACCCGGAGATTATCTACTGTTCTGTAACCGGGTTCGGACGCAACAGCCCCTACGAGGACGTCCCGGCGTGGGATATGCTGATTCAGGCGATGAGCGGGATCATGAGCATGACCGGCGAACCCGATGGGCCGCCGGTCTGGTCGGGGCTGCCGAGCGGTGATCTGGGGGCAGCGATGTACGCGACACAGAGCGTTCTCGCGGCGCTGTACGCCCGAGAGCAGGGATTGATCGAGGGCGAATGGATCGAGGTCCCGATGTTCGATGCGGCGATCTCATGGCTCACACTACGCGCGGGTCACTCCTTCGGGACGGGCGAACCGTTTCCGAGGGCGGGGACCCGACATCCGTCGATGGCTCCGTTCGGTTCCTTCGAATGTGGCGACGGCGGTCTGTTGATCATCGCGACCGGGACCGACAGCCTCTGGAGCGATCTCTGCGACGCGATCGAGCGTCCCGAGTTATACGACGACGAGCGCTTTTCGACCGTCGCGGACCGACTCGAGAACCGCGAAGCTCTCGTGGCCGCGATCGAATCGGCCCTCGAACCGCGCGACGCCGATGCGTGGATCGAGCGATTACACGCCTATAGTGTTCCTGCAGGCCCGATTCACGATACGTGCTCTGTGTGGGATGACGAATACGTACAACAACGACAGCTTCGCCAGCGGATGGAGCGGGACGGTCGCGAAGACGCCGATATGATCGATCACCCGGTCCACTTTAGCAACCTCGGGACCCGACTCGAAATCGCGCCGCAAGAACTGGGTGAGAGTACGGACGATATTCTCGAACGCTACGGCTACACGCAAGCAGAGATCGGCCGGCTTCGAGAGCAAAACGTCGTCGAGTAGCGCAGTGGCGGTATTCCTCGGCTGTCCTACGCTTTTTCGTACGGATGTGCATCGTCGACGGTCGGCGCGCCGATAGCCAAGACCTTGACCGGCGCTTCCGCGTCTTCCGGATTATGTGCGCGATGCGGACTTTCCGGTTCGGCGACGAACACCTCATCTCGCTCGATCTTAAATGTCCCATCGGGTGTTTCGACCGAAAGCGTTCCCTCAAGCACGTAGAAGGCTTCCACCTGTTCGTCGTGATAATGATACGCCAACGGGAGCTGTTCGCCCGGTTCGGCGAC
>SKKJ01000052.1 GCA_007121575.1 Natronomonas sp. | reverse complement strand
GAATCGAACGTTTTACGGCTTTTGGACCTACGATCCGACAACCGTCGATTGGATTATCGAGCATCTCGAATCGACGTACGGTCTCTTAGAATCACGGTAACCGAGGCGAACGCCCGAACGAACGCTATCGGTAGACACGTCTTTCTCCTCGAAAGGGACATATTACAAGAGGGCCCGAAGGTACTTACTGGATTACGGAGCATATATTAGATATGCAGTCGGAGATCGCCGCCGAAATCACCGCTGTTGGGCGAGAGCTCTTCCAAGTCGTTACACAGCGGCCAGAGCTGCTCGCGGTGATCGCCATCGCGTTCTTGTTCGCCGCGGCGCTCTTGTGGTATCTCCGTCCGACGATCGGCGATCGGTTCGTTGACGCACTCGCAGAGTACGACCGGATAACGGTGTTGATGCATCCGAACCCGGATCCCGACGCGATGGCGTCCGCGATGGCGGTCGATTCTCTCGCACGGTCCGTCGATACAAAAGCAGATATCCAGTATACCGGAAAAATACGGCATCCAGAGAACCGAGCGTTCGAAACCGTCCTCAACTGTGAGTTCGACCGTATCGAAACGGTCGAGGACATCTCATCGGAGACGGTCGTTCTCGTGGATCATAACGAGCCCCGTGGGTTCGAGGGTGCAGAGAATGTCGAACCATATGCGGTCGTCGACCACCATCCGGGGAGCGGCGACGGGTCGGTGTTCACGGATATTCGAACCGAACGCGGATCGTGTGCGAGCATACTGACGGAGTACATGCGAGAGCGTGGGGTATCGAACGAAATCGACTCGAATGGACCCTCGCTGACACCGACGATCGCGACGGCGCTGTTATACGGCATTCAATCGGATACGACATCGTTCACCCGAAGCTGTACACCCGCGGAGTTCGACGCTGCAGCGTACCTGTTTCCGGCCGCTGATTCGGATTCGTTAGATCGAATCGCGAACCCGCAGATCGATAGCGAAACGCTGGAGATAAAGGCACGAGCGATCACGAAACGGGACATTAAAGGCTCGTTTCTCGTGAGCCACGTCGGCCACGTCTCGAATCTCGATGCGCTTCCGATCGCGGCAGAAGAGTTGGTCCGCCTCGAAGGCGTCACCGCGAGCGTCGTCACCGGCGAATGCGACGGCGCGCTTCACGTCTCCGGGCGGTCGCGAGACGACCGCGTCCACATGGGGAAAGCGATCTCGACCGCGCTCGACGTGCTCCCGAACGCCAGCGCGGGCGGCCACGCTCGGATGGGCGGTGGGAAGGTAACGCTGTTCGATATCGAGCCGAATCAAAGCGGCCAGATCGAACTCCATTCTCGGTTTTTCGAAGCGATGAACGGCGAACTGTGAGCGATACATGACGAACTGTGTGACGCGCTGTGAGCGAGGGGCTTATTTCGATCACGGCCGTGGTGTCGATAATGAGCGATACCGCCGGGCTGGACCGAACCGATCGCGCCATCATCAACGCGTATCAGGGCGGGTTTCCGGTGACGCCGAATCCGTTCGAACCAGCCGCGAACGCCCTTCGCGAACGGGGCATCGAGATCACTGCGACGGAGCTTCTGGAGCGAATACGGACGCTCGATGCGGACGGGACGCTGACACGCTTTGGCGCGTTGATCAACGCCGCTGAGATCGGTGGTGCGGCGACGCTGGTCGCCATGCATGCGCCCGAAGATCGCTTCGAGGAGATAACCGCGATGGTGAACGACCACCGTGAGGTCGCACACAACTACCGGCGCGAACACCCGTATCTGAACATGTGGTTCGTCGTCTCCGTCGCCGATCCCGACGCTGTCGATCAGGTGCTCGAATCGATCGAGCGCGAGACCGGCGAAACGACGTACAACCTCCCGAAACAGCGAGAGTTTCGCGTCGAGGCGAAGTTCCTGCTCGATGGGCCGATTCCGGATGGAGACGTCGATTGCTCCGCGCTCGGTCCGGTCGTGGAACCGACCGACCGAAAGACGCTGACGCCGGACGAGCGCGATCTCGTCATCGAGATACAGGGCGGGCTGCCGATCACCCTGACGCCGTATGCGGACGTGGCTGAAACCCTCGGCGTCGAGACGGAGTGGGTCGTGCGAACGATAAAGCGGTTCAACGAAGAAGGGAAGATTCGACGCGTGGGTGTCATTCCGAATCACTACGCGCTCGGATACACCGAAAACGGAATGACGGTCTGGAACGTCCCCGACGAACTGCTCGAGACGGTCGGTCCGGAAGTCGCGGCCTTGGAGTTCGTCACCCACTGTTATGAGCGGCCGAGACACGAGAGCGTTTGGCCGTATAACTTCTTCGCGATGACGCACGGGCGAACGGAGGCCGAAAGCGACCGTCGAATTCGGCGGATCAAAGCGATCATGGACGAGCATTGGGACGTCGGCGACGACGATTGGGACTCGCTGTTCTCGACGGAGATCTTAAAGAAGACAGGGATCAGACTCGAAGAGCGCGCCGAAGCCAACACCGCATAGCATGATCCCGTTGTTTCACGATTTTACCGACGAAACGGTGCTCGTGTTCGGTGGCGGCCCGGTCGGTGCCCGAAAGGCCCGTCGGTTCGCACGAGAAGCGTCGGTGATCGTCGTGAGTCCAACGTTCGCGGAAGACGGATACGGGGAGGTACAACGAGTGAGAGCAGCGCCGGCACCCTCGGACATCGAAACGTGGATCGAACGGGCAGAGCCGGCACTCGTCGTGGCGGCGACGAACGATCCGGCGATGAACGACGCGATCGAATCGTCGGCACGGAGCCGCGGGATATTATGCAACCGGGCGGATCGAGCGGGCGAGCGCGATGTCGGAAGCGTCGTCGTTCCAGCGACCGTTCGGGACGGTGACGTGACGGTCGCGATTTCGACCGGCGGTCGAAGCCCCGCGCTCTCGAAAGAGCTCCGAAAGCGGATCGAACGCGAGATTCAGGGGGCGGACGAACTCGCAGAACTGACCGCCGAGATTCGTGACCGGCTCAAAGCAGCGGACGTTGACGCGGCGGCGCGACGGGAGGCCATAACCCGTGTTGTCCAGTCCTCAGACGTTTGGAAGGATTTAGGTAGGGGTAACTCCAACCCCCGACAGACAGCGGACGCCGTCGTCGAGGCGGCCTTAGGTGACCGGACGTGACAACACGAACAGAACTCGTCGTCGGCGTAAGCGTCTCACACAGAGACGCGGCAGTCGAAGATATCGAACAGGCTGCCGCTGATTCGCAGCGTTCGGCCGTCGAAAGCTTGCTGAATCATTCGAGCGTTTCTGAAGCGTTCGTTCTACAGACCTGCAACCGTGCGGAAGCGTACGTCGTCACCGAGACACCGGAAGATGGAGCGGATGCACTGTCGGCGTATCTCGATGATGTCGATCCCGCGGTCGTTCGAACCCTCGATCACGAGGAAAGCCTCAGACATCTCATGGCGGTCGCCTGTGGCTTGGAATCGCTCGTGTTGGGCGAAGATCAGATCATCGGACAGCTCAGAGAGGCCTACGAAGACGCTCGGGGCGTCGGTGCGATCGGCCCGGTCCTCGATGACGCGATTCTGAAATCGCTGCACGTCGGCGAGCGCGCTCGAAGCGAAACGGCGATCAACGAAGGTGCCGTTTCGATCGGCTCGGCCGCGGTTCGGTTCGCCGAGTCAAAGCGCGATCTCACGGACGCAACGGCGCTCGTCATCGGCGCTGGCGAGATGGCGATGCTCGCCGCGAAAGCGTTAGACAGAGCGGTCGAACACATCATCATCGCGAACCGGACAGTCCCACACGCAGCACACATCGCGGCCAAACTCGAATCCGACGCGACGGCGGTGGGATTGAACGCGATTGGAACCGTCACTACGGACGCGGACGTCGTCGTTTCGGCGACCGGAAGTGCAGAGTACGTCCTCACCACTGCCGATTTCGAGGACGCCGG